>NZ_ANAD01000156.1 GCF_000341245.1 Nocardiopsis halophila DSM 44494 | reverse complement strand
CGCCCGGCAAGCAGGCCGGAGCGGGGCACCAGCCGACCCGTCGTCGCCGCTGTTCCCGGACCGCGAGAAGCCCGTCGGCCGACCGCCAGCACCGGGGAACCGCCCCGTCTCTTCGTCGCCGCCCACTCCCCGGCACTCCGAGGGCCCCGCCACCCGGCCGGCAAGCCGGAGCGGGGCACCACCTGTTCGGCTACCCGTCCGCCCCACCGACCGGCCTCCCCCCTTGCCTCCACTGGCTAATTAGATTAGCTTTATGGCTATCACTATTAGCCAGGAGGTCGGCCATGGAGCACCTGCAGCGCCCCGGCGGGCGCATCGCCTATGACGTCCACGGGCCCGGCGGCGGGCCGCTCGTGGTGGCGGTGCCGGGGATGGGGGACGTCCGCGCCACCTACCGCCACCTGGCCGGCCCGCTCCCCGCGGCCGGATACCGCTTCGCCGCCCTGGACCTGCGCTCGCACGGCGACAGCGACACGTCCTTCGCGGAGCACACCACGCTGGACGCCGCCGCGGACACCGCGGCCCTCATCGACGAGCTCGGCGGCCCCGCGGTCATCATCGGCAACTCCCTCGGCGCGACCGCCGCCGCATGGGTCGCCGCGACCCGGCCCGAGCTGGTGCGCGGCCTCGTGCTCGCCGGCGCGTTCCTGCGCGGGGACGGCGTCCGCGGGGCACGGGCCCTGGCCCTGAAGGCGATGCTGATGCGGCCGTGGGGTCCCTCGATGGCCGCGCGCTACCTGGAGTCCCTGTTCACCGGGCGCACCACTGACGACCACCCCGAACACACCGCCGCGGTCCGGGCCGCCCTCCGCTCCCCCGACCGCTACCCCGGCATCCTCGCCACCTTCGCCAACGCCTTCCGCCCGGTCCCGGCCCGGCTGGACAACGTGCGCGCACCGGCACTGGTGGTCATGGGCGAACAGGACCCGGACTGGCCCGACCCCGCGGCCGAGGCGGCGTGGATGCGGGACCGGCTCGGCGGCGAGCTGCTGATGGTCCCCGAGGCGGGCCACTATCCACTGGCCCAGCGGCCTGACGTCACGGTTCCCGCCGTGCTGGACTTCCTGGCGACCGCGCAGGAGGCCGAGCGTGCCTAGGGCGGGACTGACACCGGAGGCGGTCGCGGCGGAGGCCGCCGCCGTCGCCGACGCAGAAGGGCTCGACCGGCTTTCCCTCAAGTCCGTGGCCGAGCGCCTCGGCGTGGCGCCTCCGAGCCTCTACAAGCACGTCACGGGGCTGGACGGGCTCCGCCGCGATATCGGTGTACTCGCGGCCCGGGAGTTCACCGAGGCCCTGCGGGCCGCCGCGACGGGCCGTTCGGGGCCCGACGCCGTCCGCGCGGTCTCCGCGGCCTACCGCGAGTACGCGCGGACGCGGCCCGGGCGCTACGCGGCGCTCGCCACCGCCCCGCCCGCTGAGGACACCGAGGCGGCCGCCGCCTTCCGGGCGCCGGTCGACGTGCTCGCGGCGATCCTGCGGGGGTTCGGCGTCGCCGAGGAGGAGGCCGTCCACGAGATCCGCGGCCTCCGCGCGGCCCTGCACGGCTTCGCCGACCTGGAGGCCCGGGGCGGCTTCGGCCTCCCCGAAGACGTGGACCGCAGCTTCGCGGTCATGGTGGAGCGGTGCATCGCCGGGCTCGAATCGCGCTGAGGCAGGCCGCCCTTGGCCCGCTCCTCCAGGGACGTACGGGGCCGAGGTGCCACGGGCGTCGGCCGCCTCGGGAACCGGTGACGACGTGTGCGGAGCACCTCAGGACGTGTGCAGAGCACCTCGGTGAGGACGCCTCGAAACGGGCAGGGGCCCCACCGGTGGACGTCCACCGGTGGGACCCCTGCGCACTCTTACGCGCACGCGGGCCGACCCGCCCGCCGCGGGTCGGCCCTCACAGCAGCAGGCCGAGCACCACCCAGGCGACCGGACCCGCGATCAGCAGCGAATCGACGCGGTCCATCAGGCCGCCGTGGCCGGGCATGAAGCGGCCCATGTCCTTGATCCCCAGGTCCCGCTTGATCAGGGACTCGATCAGGTCCCCCACGATCGCCGCCAGCACCACGGCCACGCCCAGCACCAGGCCCACCCACACGGGCCCGTCGAGCATCAGCGCCACCGTCAGCCCGCCGGCCGCCATGCACGCCAGGACCGAGCCGCCGAAGCCCTCCCAGGTCTTGTTGGGGCTGATCACCGGCGCCATCTTGTGCCGCCCGAGCAGGATGCCCGCGAAGTAGCCGCCGATGTCGCTGCTGATCGTCACGATGATGAACGCGATCAGCCGCTCCGTCCCGTCTCCGGGATGGGCCACCAGCAGCTGCCAGGTCCCCAGCAGGAACGGCAGGTAGCACAGCGTGAACAGGTTGGCCGCCGCGTCGCGCACGTAGCCGTCGGCGCCGCCGCGCAGCCGCCAGGCCAGGGCACCGATCGCGGTCAGCGCCGTCGCGCCGACCAGCCACTCGGGACCGCCGAAGTGCGCGCAGAACTGCATCGCCACGCCGCCGACCGCCAGCGGGGGCAGGGCCAGCCGCGCCCCGCCGGCCGCCACCGCGCGGTTCAGCTCGCGCAGGCCGATGACCGTCGCGGCAGCCGTGATCAGAGAGAACGCCTGCGAGTAGGGGAACAGCGAGAGCAGGACGAGAGCGCCCAGGGCCACGCCGCTGGCGATGGCCACGGGGAGGTTGCGGCCGGCCCGCACCGGCTCGCCGCCGGGCTTGGTCAACCGGAAGCGCGCGCCGCCGTCGTCGTCGGCGGCCGCGCCGCCCGACCCTGACTCGGGCCCGCTCCCCTCGCCTCGTCTCTCCCGCTCGAAGCCCGAATCAGAGTTGGACACCGGGGTGATTTCCTCGAACTCGACCTGGACCGGACTAGACCTCCAGCAGCTCCGACTCCTTGTGCTTGAGCAGCTCGTCCACCTCGGCGGCGTACTTGTGGGTGGTCTCCTCCAGCTCGGCCTGGGCGCGGTGGCCCTCGTCCTCACCGATCTCGCCGTCCTTGACCAGCTTGTCCAGCTGGTCCTTGGCCCTGCGGCGCACGTTGCGGATGGAGACCTTGGCGTCCTCGGCCTTGGTGCGCACCACCTTGACGTACTCCTTGCGGCGCTCCTCGGACAGGTCCGGGAAGACCACGCGGATGATGGTGCCGTCGTTGGCGGGGTTCACGCCCAGGTCGCTCTCGCGGATGGCGCGCTCGATCGCCTGCAGTGAGCTCTTGTCGAAGGGCGAGACGACCACCATGCGCGGCTCGGGCACCGAGAACGAGGCCAGCTGGTTGATCGGGGTCTGCGAACCGTAGTACTCGGCCGTGATCTTGTTGAAGGTCGCCGGACCGGGGCGGCCGGTGCGGATCGAGGCGAAGTCCTCCTTCGCGACCACGACGGCCTTCTCCATCTTCTCCTCGGCTTCGAGAAGTGTCTCTTCGATCATTGCGGCTCCCGTGTGTCGCTGCTGCTGGGGAAGGTTCGGCTCGTTCGGGGTCGGTCGGCTGGGGCGGACGGCTCGGGCGGCTCAGTCGGCTCGGGCGGCTCAGTCGGCTCGGGCGGCTCAGTCGGCTCGGGGCGGCCGCTCAGGCGTCCGCGGGACAGACGATGGTGCCGATCTTCTCGCCCCGCACGGCGCGGACGATATTGCCCGTCCCCATGAGGTCGAAGACGACGATCGGCAACCCGTTGTCCATGCACAGGCTCACCGCGGTGGCGTCCATGACCTTCAGCCCGCGGGTGAGGACCTCGTTGTACTCCAGGCGGTCGAACTTCACGGCGGCGGAGTTGCGGTGCGGGTCGGAGTCGTAGACCCCGTCGACCTGGGTGCCCTTGAGCACCGCCTGGGCGCCGATCTCCAGTGCGCGCTGCGCGGCCGTGGTGTCGGTGGAGAAGAACGGGGCGCCCAGCCCGGCGCCGAAGATGACGACGCGGCCCTTCTCCAGGTGCCGGACGGCGCGCCGGGGGATGTAGGCCTCGGCGACCTGGCTCATGTGGATGGCGGTCTGCACCCGCGTCTCCACGCCCTGCCGCTCCAGGAAGTCCTGCAGCGCCAGGCAGTTGATGACGGTGCCGAGCATCCCCATGTAGTCGGCGCGGCCGCGCTCGACCCCGCTGGCCGAGAGCTCCGCCCCGCGCATCATGTTGCCGCCGCCGACCACGACCGCCACCTGCATGCCCTCGCCGACCGCCTGGGCGATGGCCTCGGCGACGTACTGCACGATCCCGGCGTCGATGCCGAGCTGCTCCCCTCCGGCGAAGGCCTCGCCGGACAGTTTCAGTACGACACGCCGCCAGCCGTCGTCGTGCATCTCCCGCATGCCCGGGACGCTGGGTCCCTCGTTCTCCGGCACGGCGCTCGGCCTCCTTCTGGTTCCCCCGAGTGGTTTGCGTCGCGGGGTCACCTGGGCCGTGTCCCCGCCTTGATCCACCGAAGGTGCCGGGGATCACTCCCCGGCACCTCCATCATGTCAAAAGACTTAGGACTGGCCGACCTTGAAGCGGACGAAGCGCTTGACGGTGACGCCGGCCTCGTCGACGACCTTCTGCACGGTCTTCTTGTTGTCCTTCACGAACGGCTGCCCGAGGAGGGTGGCCTCCTTGAAGAAGCCGTTGACGCGGCCCTCGATGATCTTGGGCAGGGCCTGCTCGGGCTTGCCCTCCTCGCGGGCGGTCGCCTCGGCGATGCCGCGCTCCTTCTCGACGATGTCCTCGGGGACCTCGTCCTTGGAGACGTAGCGCGGGGCCAGGGCGGCGATCTGCTGGGCGAGGTCCTTGCCGACCTCGGCGTCGGCCTTGTCCAGCTCGACCAGGACGCCCATCGTCGGGGGCAGGTCCGGGTCGGACTTGTGCATGTAGGAGGCGACGTAGGCGCCCTCGAACTTGGCGAAGCGGCTCAGCTCCAGCTTCTCGCCGATGACCGCGCTGCGCTCCTCGATGACCTGCTGGACGGTCTTGCCGTCGCCGAAGTCGGCCGCGAGCAGGGCCGCGACGTCGGCGTAGTCACCGGCGGCGACGAAGTCGGCGACCTCGTCGGCGAGCTGGATGAAGCTCTCGTTCTTGGCGACGAAGTCGGTCTCGCAGTTGAGCTCGACCAGGGCCGCGGAGCTGTCACCGTCCTGCTTGAGCACGACCAGGCCGTTGGCGGCGGTGCGGTCGGCGCGCTTGCTGACGGACTTGGCGCCCTTGATGCGGAGGAACTCGACGGCCTTGTCGAAGTCGCCGTCGTTCTCCTGCAGGGCCTTCTTGCTGTCCATCATGCCGGCGCCGGTCATGTCGCGCAGCTTTTTGACGTCGGCGGCGGTGAAGTTCGCCATAGCTTTCTCTGTTCCCTAAGACGTGGGTCGACGTGGACGCGGAGAGAGAGGGAGGAAGGGCGGCCCTCCCGCCCAGAGGGCGGGAGGGCGCGCGGAGGCTGCTCAGGCCTCCTTCGGAGCCTCCTCGGCGGGGGCCTCGGCAGCGGCGGCCTCGGCCGGAGCCTCAGCCGGCGCCTCGGCGGGGGTCTCGGCCGGGGCCTCCGGGGCCGGAGCGGCCTCGGCGGCGGCCGGGGCGGCCTCGCCCTCGCCCTTGCCCTCCAGGAGCTCGCGCTCCCACTCGGCCAGCGGCTCCTCGGCGGCCTTCTGCTCACCGGCGGCGGACCCGCCCGAGCGGACCAGCAGGCCCTCGGCGACGGCGTCGGCGACGACCCGGGTCAGCAGGCTGACGCTGCGGATGGCGTCGTCGTTGCCCGGGATCGGGTAGTCGACCTCGTCGGGGTCGCAGTTGGTGTCCAGGATCGCCACGACCGGGATGTTCAGCTTCCGGGCCTCGCTGATCGCGATGTGCTCCTTCTTGGTGTCCACGATCCAGACCGCGCTGGGGACGCGGGACATGTCGCGGATACCGCCGAGCGTGCGCTCGAGCTTCTCCTTCTCGCGGCGCAGGCCCAGGAGCTCCTTCTTCGTGAGCCCGGAGGCGGCCACGTCGTCGAAGTCGATCTCCTCGAGCTCCTTGAGCCGCTGGAGCCGCTTGTGCACGGTGGAGAAGTTGGTCAGCATGCCGCCCAGCCAGCGCTGGTTGACGTAGGGCATCCCGACGCGGCGGGCCTGCTCGTCGATGGCCTCCTGCGCCTGCTTCTTGGTGCCGACGAAGAGGATGGTGCCGCCGTGGGCCACCGTCTCCTTGACGAACTCGTAGGCGCGGTCGATGTAGGCCAGCGACTTCTGCAGGTCGATGATGTAGATGCCGTTGCGCTCGGTGAAGATGAAGCGCTTCATCTTCGGGTTCCAGCGACGGGTCTGGTGCCCGAAGTGGACGCCGCTCTCGAGCAGCTGACGGATGGTCACGACAGTGGCCATGACTTCCTCCTCGGTGCGGGCGAACTCCGCCCGCCTTGGTTGTGCCTGACGCCCCGACCGCTCCGCCGCGCCGCCGTGCGGCGCGGACCGTGGATGCGGCCCTCCCCGGAGAGGAGAGCGCGTGGGCGTGCGTGATGTGGTCGGCCCACAGGTGGACCGTTGATGATTCTAACCGGACCGGAGTCCGGACGCTGCCCTTAAGGACCTCGTCGGCGAGATGTCAAGCACATCGGACCGAAATCACGTCTGAACCGTTGTCCACAGGCGGAGGAGACCTCCTCGTGTCGCGTGGGCCCCGGGGGAGATCCTGAGCCCATGCTCTGCTTTACCCCCGCGGGCGCCCCGCACGCCTCCCGGTCACGCCGCTCCCCTTCGCCGCAGGTCAGGACCCTGCTCACCGCAGGGTCCCGGAGAGCGCGGGCCACAGAGGCGGCCCGAGCACTCGTCAGGGCGGCGGTCAGGGCGGCGGTCAGGGCGGCCGGGGTGGTGCTCCCCACCGCCCTCGCGCCGGCGGCCCTGGTCCTTCCGTCCCCTCCCGCCTCCGCCGACACCGGGCCCTGGCGCCCGCCCGTCGACGGCACCCTCGATGTGCTGCGCCCCTTCGACCCGCCCGCGCGGCCGTGGCTGCCCGGCCACCGCGGTGCCGACCTGGCCGCCGAGGAGGGTGCGGAGGTCCTGGCGGCCGGGCCGGGACGGGTCGGCTTCGCGGGCGAGGTCGCGGGAACCGGCGTGGTCACGGTCGTCCACGGGCGGCTGCGCACCACCTACCTGCCGGTTCGGCCGTCGGTGGCGAAGGGCGAGGCCGTCGCACCGGGCGGGGTGCTGGGCACGCTGGCCGCCGGGCCCGGGCACTGCGGCGCCCGGCCGTGCCTGCACTGGGGCCTGGTGCGCGGGCGTCAGTACGTGGACCCGCTGTCCCTGCTCGGCCGCGGCGAGGTGCGCCTGCTCCCGCTCCCTCTTCCGCTCACCGCCGCCGGGGCTCCGGCCCCGCAGGAACGCGCCGGGCCCGGTACGCCCTCCAGAGAACGGGCCGCTCTGCGGCGGGCACCGCCCACGGACATCGGACCCACGCGGGCCGCGGCCTCTGGAACGGTGTCGTTCGCGCCCGCCCGGGACGGCACCGATGCAGCGCCGGCCGCCAGGCGTGCCGGACAGAGGCACGGCGCCGGCCAGGGCCTCACCCGCCGGACGGCGGAGGGCCGCCCCGCGAAAGGCGGTCACGGCCACGGGAGGTTCCACCGCTCCAGGGGTCCCACCGCTCCAGCGGAGGAGCCCTCACGCTCGCGGGTGCGACCGCCGGTACACCTCGGTCAGCCGCTCGATCGAGACATGGGTGTAGACCTGGGTGCTGTCGAGCGAGGCATGGCCCAGGTACTCCTGGACGCTGCGCAGGTCGGCGCCGCCGTTCAGCAGATGGGTCGCGGCGCTGTGCCGCAGGGCGTGCGGACCGGCGTCGCCGCCCTCCCCGCCGGTGCGCAGGAGACGGTGCACGTCGCGGCGGGCGCTGCGGGTGCCGAGCCGCCCCCCGCGGGCCCCCAGGAACAGGGCCCGCCCAGAGGCCGGGCCCACCAGGGCGGGTCGGCCCCCGTGCAGCCAGGCGTCGACGGCGTCGAGCGCGGGCTCGCCGACGGGGACCGCGCGCTCCTTGCCCCCTTTGCCCATGACGCGCAGGGTGCCGCGCTCACGGTCGACGTCGTCCAGGTCCAGGCCGCACAGTTCCGCGACGCGCAGGCCGCCGCCGTAAAGGACCTCCACCACCGCCGTCCGGCGCAGGCCCTCGGGGGTGGCGGCCTCCTCGGTGTCCTCGGCGTGTGCGGCCAGGGCGTCGGCGGCCTGGTCCTCGCTGAGCACCCGGGGCAGCGACCGGCGGCGCACGGGGGTGGCGAGCAGCGGGCCGGGGTCGGCGGCCAGGCGTCCGGTGCGGTGCAGGTGGGCGGTGAAGGTGCGGGCGGCGGCGATCCGCCGGGCGAGGGTGGCGCGGCTCGCGCCCGCCTCGCTCATCCGGGAGAGCCAGCCGCGCAGCAGTCCCAGGTCGATGTCGCCGACGGCGGCGCCGACGGTGTCGAGGTGGTCCAGGAGCGACCGGGCGTCGCCGAGGTAGGCGCGCACCGTGTGCTCGGACCGCCCGAGCTCGGAGGCGAGCCGGCGGCCGAAGTCGTCGAGCAGCGCGTCGCGCTCCCCCTCGCGGGCGGCGCGCGGCGAGGCGTTTCCGGCCGACGGCGCGGCCGGGGCCTCCCCGTCACCGGGCCCACCGGTCCCCTCGGTCTCCTCGGGCTGGTCGGGCGCCTGCGGGCTCACCCGGCCTGGTCCTCTCGCGTGGGGCGGGGGGCGGTCGCGATCGCGTCGATCTCGACCAGGCACCGGGAGTCGGCCAGCCCGTTCACCTCCACCAGCGTGGATGTGGGCCGGGGCTCGTGGACGAGGAACTCGCGCAGCACCTGCCGGACGGACTGCAGGTCGGCGATGTGGCGGAGGTAGTAGGTGAGCTTCACGACGTGCCGCAGGTCGGCCCCGTGCGGGGCGAGCGCCGCCTCGATGTTCCGGAAGACCTGCCGCGTCTGCTCGACGGCGTCGCCTTCGGCGAAGGTGCCGTCAGGGGCAATGGGCAGCTGCCCGGAGACGAACACGAAAGGCCCGTCAGCGAGAAGGGATGCGCTGTAGTTCTTCGCCATGGAGCCACCCTAACCACAGGCCCTCGCCTGGGTCCGCCTCGCTGTGAACCGATTCCGACGCCGAACCAGGGGCCCAGAGGTACCGCCGCTCAGAGTTCCCGGTACGCCCTTCACCGATGCGCAGTCCGCAGTGGGGCCGGCTATGAAGCGTTCGGAGGCCTGGCATCAGCCCCCATCCGTACTCGGTGGTGCAGCGGGCAAGTCGCAGACGCTTGGAGGCGCTCACGCGCCTCTGCCGCGGACGGCTCTCCACCTTCAACGGCCATAGCGCCGCTGTGGCGGAGTCGGCCGGCATCGGCCCGCCCTTTCATCGCTCCCCATCGCCCGCCCCTCTGCGGACCCTCCATCCGGACGGCGCCCGTTCGATGAAGCCCCCCGCCGCCAGGAGGCCGAGGCGGCGCAGGGCCTCGTCCATGCCGACGCCCGCCGCGGTGGCGATCTCCGCCGGGCCCGCGCCCTTCCTGCCAGGGACGGCCTCCAGCACGGTCCGGGTCGCCGGGTCCAGACCGTCGGCCGCCATCACCGTCCCGCCGCCCGCACGGAGCTCCTCCCCGACCGCCCCGAGCTGTTCGGCAACGTCCGCCGCGTCCGTCACGCACACCGCGTTCCAGTCCCGCAGCAGCCGGTGGCACCCCGCCGACAGCGCCGAGGTGACCGGCCCCGGCACCGCCATCACCGTGCGGCTCAGCTCCTGGGCGTGGCGGGCGGTGTTCAGCGCCCCGCTGCGCAGCCCCGCCTCCACCACGACCGTCCCCGGCGCCAGCGCCGCGATCACCCGGTTGCGGACCAGGAACCCGTGGCGCGTCGGCCGTGCCCCCGGAGCGTGCTCGGTGGCGACGACCCCCTGCTCGACTACCTCGGCGAACAGGCGCTCGTTCCCGCCCGGGTAGAGCCGGTCCGGCCCGCACGCCAGCACCGCCACCGTCGCCGCCCCTCCCGCGAGGCACCCCCGGTGCGCGGCGGCGTCGATCCCGTACGCCCCTCCCGAGACCACCGACCACGCGTCCCGCGCCAGGTCGTGCGCCAGCCCCGAGGCCACGTGCAGCCCGTACGCACTGGCCGAGCGGGCCCCCACGACCGCCACCGCCCGCAGGCACGCATGGCGCAGGTCGCCGTGTCCGCGCACCCAGAGCGCGTAGGGCCGGCCATCGCCCAGTGAGTCCAGCCGACCGGGCCACTCGGGGTCGCCCGGCACCACCAGCCGCGCGCCCGCGTCCGCCGCCTGCTCCAACAGCCGGTCCCCGTCGACGTCCCGGGCACGGGCCTGCCACGCCTCCGGCCTCCGTGTCCGCCCCGTCCGCTGCGGCGGCCCCGCCTCGTCCGCGATCGCGCCGCGCCGCACCAGTTCCCACGCCTCGACCGGCCCCCGGGCGCGCAGCACCGCTCCGNGCGGCGCCCGCCGTGAGCATCGCGCGCGCCAGGCCGTCCTCCTCGTCCCGCTCCGTTCCGCGCTGCGTCTGCGGGGCCTCCCGGGGATCCTGCTCGGGGTCTGTCGCAGCGGTGCCGGTCGCGTCCCCCGCGTCGTGGGCGTCGGTGCGTCGCTCCTCCCCCTCCGGCTCCGTGCTCACCGGGCCCCCTTCCGAGTCCCGTTCCGGGTCCCGTTCGAAGGCCCGTCCCGGTTCGCCTTCCGCTCCCCGGCTCCCCCCGCTCCGGCCACAGGCGCGCTCACGGGTACCTCCCGGACCAGAGGGCGAACGCCATCGCCGCGTCCTCGGGATCGGGGACGTCCCGACCTGCCAGGTCGGCCAGGCTCCAGGCCACGCGCAACGACCGGTCCACGCCGCGCGCGCTGATCTCGCCGCGCTCCATGGCCGAGGCGAGGATCGAGCGGGCCGCGTCCGGCACCGGGAACCGGCGGCGCAGCTCGGCCCCCGGCACCTCCGCGTTGACGCGCCACGGCGTCCCCTTGAGCCGGTCGGCCGCCCGCTCGCGCGCCGCCGTCACCCGCTCGGCCACCTGCACGGAGGTCTCCGCGAACGGCTGGTCGGCGAGCAGCTCGCCCCGGGTCACCGGCTGCAGCTCGATCTTGAGGTCGACCCGGTCCAGCAGCGGGCCCGACAGCCGCGCCAGGTAGCGGCGGCGCTGCGGCGGCGGGCAGGTGCACGCCGGCCCGGGTCGGGCGCAAGGGCAGGGGTTGGCCGCCATGCACAGCTGGAATCGCGCGGGGAAGGTGACCGACCCCAGGGCCCGGGTGACGGTGACCTCCCCGCTCTCCAGCGGCTGCCGGAGCGAGTCGAGGACCGAGCGCTGGAACTCGGGCGCCTCGTCGAGGAAGAGCACGCCCCGGTGCGCCCGGGAGACGCACCCCGGCCTGATGCTGGTGCTCCCGCCGCCGACCATGGACGCGCGGGTGGCGGTGTGGTGCGGCGCGCTGTAGGGCGGCTCGGTGATGAGCGGCTTATCGCGCGGCAGCGCGCCCGCCACGCTGTGCACCGCCGTCACCTCCACCGCCTCCTGCCGCGACAGCCGCGGCAGCACCGAGGGCAGGCGCTCGGCCAGCAGGCTCTTCCCGGTCCCCGGCGGACCGAGCATCATCAGGTGGTGCCCGCCGACGGCGGCGATCTCCACCGCCCGCCGCGCCATCGGCTGCCCGAGGACGTCGGCCAGGTCCGGGCGGGGGCCTCGGTCAGCGGCGGGTTCGGGACGGGCCGCCGTTTCGTCCTCGAAGAGCTCGTCCGGGGGCGGCGGCTCCCCGCGCAGCCGGGCGAAGAGCTCGGCCAGCGACCGCACGGCGATCACCTCGACGTCCGGGACCAGCCGCGCCTCAGCGGCGTTCTCCCGGGCGACCGCGAAGACGGTGTGTCCGCCCCTCGCTCCGGCCAGGACGGCGGGGAGCACCCCCTCCACCGGCCGCGTGCGCCCGTCCAGCCCCAGCTCGGCGAGGAAGACGCACTCGTGCACGCTCTCCAGCGGCACCGAGCCGTCCGCGCCGAGGACCGCCGCCGCGATCGCCAGGTCGAAGCGGCTGCCCCGCTTGGGCAGGCTCGCCGGGGAGAGACTGACTGTGATCTGGCAGTCGGGCCAGGACTCCCCGGAGTTGGCGACGGCGGCCCGGATGCGGTCACGGGCCTCGCGCAGGGCCGTGTCGGGCAGGCCGACGAGGGTGAGCGCGGCCTGGCCGGTGCCCAGGTGCGCCTCGACCTCCACGGGGTGCCCCTCGACGCCGATCAGCGCCATGGACAGGGTGCGCGACAGGGGCATTCACGCCACCCCCTGGTCGTGCCGGAGGTAGGCCCGCCCGTCCCGCCGGACCAGGACGCCCACGACGTCGATCCGGGTACGCGGCGGGGCGTCCCGCGCCTGGGCCCGCCACCGCCGGGAGAGGCGGCGCAGCCGCCGGACCTTCATCGGCCCGACCGCTTCGAGCGGCGTGCCGAAGCGCTGCCCGGAGCGGGTCTTCACCTCCACGACGATGAGCGTGCCGCCCCAGCGGGCGAGGATGTCGATCTCGCCCTCGGGACACCGCCAGTTGCGCGCGAGGATGCGCAACCCGGTCCGCTCCAGATGCGCGGCGGCCAGATCCTCTCCGTACCGCCCGAGCGCCGCCTTGGTCCACCCTGATCCGGCCCTCGCCGATCCCATGGGCCCTCACCTCCGCCCCCAACGGTGAAGGCGGAGGGGTCCCCCTGGCGGATCGATCACCCTGCTTGTGGATAAGCGGGTCCACGATTCACGGTCACGCCCGCCGGAGTGGTGCCGCTGCCGGGAACGTGACCGCCTTGCGCCGGACGGCAGGAGCCCGTAGGGCAAGGGGGCGGTGTCCATGCCGCCCTGGGCGTGGGCCGCGGCTCCACGGGGACGCGGCAATCGGTAGTGGTGGTTTCACCACTTCAGGCCGCCGATAGTGGCGATTTCACCACTATCGATGACCGGCGGAGGAGCCGCACGCCCAATGGGCCGGGCTGGAAACGCCACCGCTCCAGAGGATGTGGTCCCGGTCGTCCCCGCGTGCGCGGGGCGCATCGACAGCTACACCGCCACGCTGGAGATGAGCGGCGGTCGTCCCCGCGTGCGCGGGGCGCATCCTCTTTGACCTGGGGCTTCTCTGGGAGCAACCGCTTGTTTTGAACCACTCGGCCTCCCCGCCACAGCACCCACTCCCCCTACGGCCCCCCTAAGACGGACGGAGGGCGGGACCGGTGGTTCCGGTCCCGCCCTCCGTGGGTGCCTCATGTGAGGGGCCCGTCTAATCCTGGCCGGGGCGGCCTGACGGGACCTCCAGATCGGACTTGGTGATCTCCTCGACGTTCACGTCCTTGAACGTCACCACGCGCACGTTGCGGACGAACCTCGCTGGGCGGTACATGTCCCAGACCCAGGCATCCTCCATGGAGACCTCGAAGTACATCTCGCCGTTCTCGGTGCTGCGCGGCTGCAGATCGACGTGGTTCGTCAGGTAGAACCGCCGCTCGGTCTCGACCACGTACGAGAACAGGCCGACGACGTCGCGGTACTCCCGATAGAGCTGCAGCTCCATCTCGGCCTCGTACTTCTCCAGGTCCTCAGAACTCATCTCGCGCTCGCTTTCGTCGTGCACCCCAGGTCCGCCGGCCCGGCCCCCTTCGCCCCGTTCGGCGCCTCTTGGTCCTGCCATGCTCGAAAGCGGATGTCTTCCGCTACAGATCCATCATGCGCCATATGTCAACCGCGCGCTGTCATTCTCCGGAATCCCCGGCGTGTGACTTCGCGGACCCCCGACGCGGCCTCTGTCGGGCCCACCCCGGACGGCGTCGCCACAGGCCCCGGCCCGTCCGGTGCACCGGCACCGCGGCCGCCGCCCCCAGCAGCAGCGGCGCCGCCGGGACCGCCGCGGCCGCGACCGGCTCCGGCCCGCCGTCCGCGGAGCCGGCGGCCCCGCCGTCTCCCCCTCCGGCGGTCTCACCTGCGGCCTCGCCCTCGGCGTTCAGGGACTCGAAGGTGTCGGGGATCGGCAGCGTCCGCACCCGGTCCAGCGGCCACATCAGCACGAAGGCCCGGCCGACCACCTCGTCCTCGGCGATCGTCCCCTCGCCCGGGTCGGTCTGGTGCAGGCGGGAGTCGTAGGAGATCTGGCGGTGGTCGCCCATCAGCCACAGCCGCCCCTCGGGCACCTCGACCGGACCGAACTCGGTGTGCGTCTCCTGGCTGCCCGGGAACAGGTAGTCCTCGTCCAGCGGCTCGCCGTTGACCATCACCCGGCCGTCGGAGTCGCAGCACTCCACGGTGTCGCCGCCCACGCCGATGACACGCTTGATGTAGTCCTTGCCGGTGGGCTGCACCCCCAGTTGCTGGCCCACCCAGGTGAACACCCTGTTCACCGCGTTCCCTGTCTCGGGCGCCTCCACCCCCGGCTCGTCCCACGTCCCGGTCCCGTTGAACACCACGATGTCGCCGCGCTCGATGTCGCGCACCTGGTAGACGAGTTTGTTCACCAGCACCCGGTCGTTGATCTGGAGGGTGTCCTCCATCGAGCCGGACGGGATGTAGAAGGGCTGCACCACCCATGTCTTGATGACGAACGCCAGGACCAGCGCGATGACGATCAGCAGTGGCAGTTCCTTCCAGAAGGAACCCGACTTCTCGCCCGTCTGCTCTTTCTTGGCGCCCATCGCGTCCTCCGCACTCCCCGTGGGCCGTCCGGCGTCCGATCCGGCACCCTCGGCCTCCGTTCCGGCCTCCGCCTCCGGGGCGGCCGGCTCATCGGGGCCGGACACACGTCTGGCTCCCCCGCGTTCGTCCGCGGGGGAGCCAGAGGAGTGCGTGCCGGATTCTTCGTTGCTCATCGGGAACGAAGCCTATCCGAGCGGCGCGTCGCGCGCCGATAAAGTCAACGCCCGATCGGGCGCCGGTCCTCGACGGACCGGCCGGGCCGCTACTTGGCGGCCGGCTCGCGGCGCTCGGGGATGCGGGCGGCCTTGCCCCGCAGGTCCCGCAGGTAGTACAGCTTGGCGCGACGGACGCGGCCGCGGGCGGCGACCTCGATCTTGTCGATGGCCGGGGTGTGGATCGGGAAGGTGCGCTCCACGCCGACGCCGTAGCTGACCTTGCGGACGGTGAAGGTCTCGCGGTTGCCGCCACCCTGCCGGCGAATCACGGCACCCTTGAAGACCTGGACACGGGACCGGCTCCCCTCGGTGACGCGCACGTGGACGTTGAGCGTGTCGCCCGGGCGGAAGTCGGGGATGTCGGAGCGCAGCTGGGTCTTCTCCAGCTCCTGGATAGCGGTGTGCATCTCAGCGATTCCTCATCGGTTGCGCGCCGCGGCGACGGCCATTGCGGTTCGCGCGGGCGGATTCTGCTGCCGGTGTCGATGTGTGCCCGTGTGGGCGGAGTCGGTTCCGCCGCCTAGGCGTCGGCCGACAGCATGCGGACGAACGTCTACGGCAGGGGCAACTCGTCTTAGTCTGCCATAGATTCCGGCCCGGCCTGTAACCGGGCCTCGGCGAGGACTTCCTGGTCGCGGCGGTCGAACCGGGAGGGGTCGCCCTCCTCCAGCAGCTCCGGCCGCATCCTCGCCGTCTTGCGGAGGGCCTGGTCGCGGCGCCAGCGGTCGACCGCCCCGTGGTTGCCGGACAGCAGCACCGGCGGCACCTCGCGTTCCCGCCACACCGCGGGCTTGGTGTAGACGGGGCCCTCCAGCAGGTGCTCCATCTCTCCCGGAGCGAAGGAGTCCTGGTCGACCGAGTCGCGGTTGCCGAGCACCCCCGGCAGCAGCCGCGACAGCGTCTCGACCATGACCAGGGTGGCCGACTCGCCGCCCGCCAGGACGTAGTCGCCGATGCTCAGCTCCTCGACCGGCATGCGCTCGGCCGCGTACTCGGCGACCCGGCCGTCGATGCCCTCGTAGCGTCCGCAGGCGANGGCACCCCCCGCCCCCGGCCCGGCGCCCAGCCGGTCGGCCCGGGCCTGGGTGAACGGCGCGCCGCTGGGGGTGGGCAGGATCAGCCGGGGGACCGCCCCCTCCTGCCCGGGCTGCCCCGGGGCGGTGACCGCGTCCAGGGCCTCGCCCCACGGCTCGGGCTTCATGACCATCCCCGGCCCGCCCCCGTAGGGCGTGTCGTCGACGGTGTTGTGCCGGTCGTAGGTCCAGTCCCGCAGGTCGTGCAGGCGGACGTCGAGGATCCCCGCCTCGCGCGCCTTGCCGATCAGCGACAGCTCCAGCGGCGCGAAGTAGTCGGGGAAGATGGTGACGATGTCGATGCGCATCGGCGGTCAGTCGCCCCCCTCGGCCCTGGCCGCGCCCTCGGCTCCCTCGGCGCCCCCGGAAGGGCCCCCGGCGCTCTCCGAACGCCCGCTGCTCTCCGGGCCCTCGGCGACGGCCTCCTCGGCCGCCTCGGGGTCGAGCAGGCCGGGCGGGGCGTCCACGGTGAGCGTCCCGGCGGCGGTGTCCACCTCGGGAACGATCTCGCGGACGAAGGGCACCAGCGCCTCGCCGCCCCCGCCGGTGTCGACCACCAGCAGGTCCTGGGCGTTGTGCAGCACGTCGGAGACGACCCCCACGTCGCGGCCGCCGACGGTGACCGCGCGCAGCCCGATGAGCTCGTGGTCGCGGAACTCATCGGGGTCCTCCAGCGGCTCCAGCACGGCGGAGTCCACCTGCAGGACGGTGCCGCGCAGCCCCTCGGCGGCGGTGCGGTCGCCCACCCCCTCGAAGCGCACGAGGAGGCGGCCGGAGTGGGTGCGGGAGGACGCCACCACGAGCGGGCCCGCCGACTCGGGGTCGGTGAGCAGCCGCGCACCGGGCGCGAACCGCTCCTGCGGCTCGTCGGTGCGCACGTCGACGGCGACGTCGCCACGGATCCCGTGGGCTCGGCCGATCCGGCCGACGACCAGACGCATCGCGGTCCTCCCCATCCCTTCCCGGGTCCACCCGGTTCTCCCACCGGGTCCCCCCGGACACGACGCCGGGGGCGCCGACCCTCCCGGATCGGCGCCCCCGGCGCACGGTTCAGCGCACCTCGTGCAGGTCCAGCAGGTCCACGCGGACGTACTTGCCGCCGGCGAGCGAACCGACCACGGTCCGCAGGGCCTTGGCGGTGCGGCCGTTGCGGCCGATGACCTTGCCGAGGTCGTCGGGGTGCACCCGAACTTCGAGCACCTTGCCCTTGCGGAGCCTACGGGCTCTCACCTGGACATCGTCGGCGTTCACCACGATGCCCTTGACCAGGTGCTCTAGCGCCTCTTCCAGCACTTTAGGCCTCGCCCTCGGGCTTGCTCGACTCGTCGGTCGCCTCGTCGGCCTTGTCGGCCTTCTTCTTGGCCTTGCCCTTGCCGCCCTTGTCCTCGTTGTCCGGGAGCACGAGCTCCTTCAGGACGGCCTGGAAGGCGGCCTCCTCGGCGTCCTTGTCGCGCGGCTCGGCGACCTGGATCGGCTTCTGAGGCTTGGGCAGGCCCTTGAACTCCTGCCAGTCGCCCGTCTTCTTCAGGATGCTCTTGACCGGGTCGGTCGGCTGGGCCCCCTGCGACAGCCAGTACTGCGCCCGCTCGGAGTTCACCTCGATGAAGCTGGGGTGCTCCTTCGGGTGGTACTTGCCGATCTCCTCGATCGCCTTGCCGTCGCGCTTGTTGCGGGCGTCGGCGATGATGATGCGGTACTGGGGCGTACGGATCTTCCCCATACGCTTGAGCTTGATCTTGACAGCCACGGAGTGGTTCTCCTGAATTGCGGAACGTGTGTCCGTTCGGGCGCCTCCGCGTGGGGTTGCGGGGACCGATCGGACCGGACGTGGGCGCCGGGCAAGTAGAGGGCCGGCCCGGGCACCGTGAGTCGCACCCCTGATTATGCCAGAGCCAGGGCACCCCCGTGTGCGTCCGCGCGCCCGGGCGGGTCGCGCGGGCGCACACGGGGGCACCGCCCCGGCCGGCTACTTCTTGGGGAAGTCGACGTTGGACAGGTCGGGCATCTTCCCGCCGCCGAGGGCGGGCGGGAGCTGCCCGCCGCCCAGGCCGGGCGGCAGGTCGGGCATCTGCTGCTGCCCGGGCCCGCCCTCCTCTCGGCGGCGCTCCCGCTCGGCGGCCTTCTCGGCCTCCTGCTGGCGCGCCTTGAGCGGGTTGCCGCTGCGCTGCTTGCCCTTCTTGGCCTTCTTCGCCTGGGCCTTGGCCTTCTTCTTGTTGCCGCCGCCCATGCCGGGCATCCCCGGCATCCCGGGCATGCCGCCGTTCTTCATCTGGCGCATCATCTTCTGCGCCTCGAAGAACCGGGTGACCAGACCGCTGACGTCGCCCACCTGGGTGCCCGACCCGTTGGCGATGCGCAGCCGGCGCGAGCCGTTGATCATCTTGGGGTTGGCCCGCTCGTCCGGGGTCATCGACCGGATGATCGCGGTGATGCGGTCCAAGTCCTTGTCGTCGACGTTGGCCAGCTGGTCCTTCATCTGGCCCATGCCGGGCATCATGCCCAGCAGGTTGCCGATGGGGCCGAGCTTGCGCACCATCCCCATCTGCTCGAGGAAGTCGTCGAGCGTGAAGTCGTCGTCGGAGGCCAGGGTCTTGGCCATCCGGTCGACTTCCTCCTCCTCGAAGGTGCGCTGCGCCTTCTCGATCAGGGTGAGCACGTCGCCCATGTCGAGGATGCGCGAGGCCATCCGCTCGGGGTGGAAGAGGTCGAAGTCGTCGAGCTTCTCACCGGTGGAGGCGAACATGATCGGCCGGCCGGTGATGTGCCGGATCGACAGCGCGGCGCCGCCGCGCGCGTCGCCGTCCAGCTTGGTCAGCGCCACCGCGTCGTAGCCGACCCCGTCCAGGAACGCCTGGGCGGTGGCCACCGCGTCCTGGCCGATCATGGCGTCGACCACGAACAGGACCTCGTCGGGCGTGACCGCCGCGCGGATGTCGGCGGCCTGGCGCATCATCTCCTCGTCGACGCCCAGGCGCCCGGCGGTGTCGATGACGACCACGTTGTGGTTGTTGCGCTCGGCGTGCTCGATGGAGCGGCGCGCCACCTCGACCGGGTCGCCCACGCCGTTGCCCGGCTCGGGGGCGAACACCGGGACCTTGGCGCGCTCGCCGACCACCCGGAGCTGGGTGACGGCGTTGGGGCGCTGCAGGTCGGCGGCGACGAGCAGCGGGGTGTTGCGCTGCGAGGCCAGCCACTGGCCGAGCTTGCCGGCCAGGGTGGTCTTACCGGCGCCCTGCAGGCCGGCGAGCATGATGACGGTCGGAGGGTTCTTGGCGAACCGGATCTCCCGGGTCTCGCCGCCGAGGATCTCGATGAGCTCCTCGTTGACGATCTTGATGACCTGCTGCGCCGGGTTCAGCGCCCGGGAGACCTCCTCGCCCCGCGCGCGCTCCTTCACCTTGGCGATGAAGTCGCGGACGACCGGCAGGGCGACGTCCGCCTCCAGCAGTGCGAGACGGATCTCGCGCGCGGTCGCGTTGATGTCCTCCTCGGACAGCCGGCCCTTGCTGCGCAACGAGCTGAAGACCGATGTCAGCCGGTCGGAAAGCGTCTCGAACACGAGTCTGGACCCGTCCTTCGTTCTCGGGATTGNGGGGGGGCCCCTCCCGGCCCCGCCCCGCCTCGAAGGAAACGGGCTGCTAGTCGCCGCCCTCGGCGGGCGACTCCTCCGGGGAGGCGTCCTCGCCCCCGGAACCGCCGCCGGACTCCGACAGCGCCTTCTTCTGCTTCTCCAGCTCGCCGGCGATCTCCTCGGCGGCCTTGGAGCTCAGGCCCCGGGTCGAGAGGCGGGCGCTGCCGCTGATCTCGTAGTCCTTGGGCTCGGTGCTGGGCTCGAGGGCGAAGTCCACACCGCAGGAGACGCCGACGGTGCCGCCGATCTCCAGCGTCTCGGTGGTGTCGCACTTCTTCTCGCCCAGCTCGTCGTTGGAGAAGGTCGCGTCCATCCGGACGATGACCTTGCCCTCGTCCTCGCCGTCCGAGCCGTCCTCGGCGGTGCCGGAGATCGTGCAGGCGCCGCCCTCCTGGCAGGACAGGTCCAGCTCGCTCTCCCAGCCGACCTCGGCGCGGGCGTCGCGCGAAGAGGACAGGTCGTCCTCGGCCGCCGCGATCGCGGTGTCGTAGACGCCCTCGATGTCGGCGGCCTCGGGCTCGGTGAGGTTGAACTGGACGCGCGCACCGGAGGCGCCGTCCTCGGCCGAGGCGTCCGCGGAGGCCTCACCGTCCTCCTCTTCACCGCCGGAGTCCCCGCCGGAGCCGCCCTGGCCGGCGGCCAGGTCCTCGATCTCCATGCGCAGGAGGGTGTACGGCTCCTCCTCGCTGATCCAGACCCGGTTCTGGTCCCCGCCGCCCAGGTCGACCCGGTAGGCCGGGGTGCCGTCGAGGTCCTCCAGGCGCGCCTCGTCCGAGGCGGTGCCCAGGCCCTCCAGCGCGGCGGACAGCTCGGCCGGGGCCAGCTGCGCGCCCGGGTCCAGGCCCAGCTGGCCGTTGGAGACCCGCACCCACGACCCGCCGTACTGGTCGGAGTCGGGGTTGGCGATGGTCTGGTCGAGCCAGAACTCGTCGGGG
>NZ_ANAD01000155.1 GCF_000341245.1 Nocardiopsis halophila DSM 44494 | reverse complement strand
GCCCCCCCCCCACGCCCCGCCGTACTGGTCGGAGTCGGGGTTGGCGATGGTCTGGTCGAGCCAGAACTCGTCGGGGGCGTTGAGGAACAGGCGGCCCTCGGCCTCCAGGACCTCGGCCTCGTTCTCGCCCTCTTTGTACGTTCCCTGGACCGCCCCGGACGAGGTGACCGTCAGGGCGGCGTCGTTGACCCCCTCGCCCTCGCCTCCGGAGGCGAGCTTGCCCTGGACCGCGACGGCGTCGGAGGACGCGAGCCGTTCGAGGGCGCCCTCGAGGACCGGCGCCGCCTCGACGGGTTCGGCCTGGTCCTGCGTCTCCTCGCCCCCACCGGGGCGCAGGTCGCTCAGATCCAGGTTGCAGCCGGCCGCGACGACCGCGACCGCCGCCGCCGTCGCGGCGTAGGCGAGCGGTCGCCCCGACCGCCGTCTGCTGGACTTCACCGGCGCCATCTTGCCTCCAGGCCCCTTGCGCTCGGCCCGTCCCGCGGCAGATGCCGACGGGCGCACGCAGAGATTTCGGGCTGTCGTTCACTCGGTCACGGGAGCGCGCGGGAGCCTGTCCCGGCTCCGGGCGCACAACGGCGGGCCGCTCCACGAGATCGCAGCGCCGGCGATCGCACCGGCGGCCGGTCGTCGGACCCGTCCGTGGGTGTCAGAGTACCGAACCGCGCCGCTTCTCCTTGCAAACCGCGGCCCAGGTTTCGCCCAGAGTCACCCGCGCAGGCCGGACGCGGCCGCCGCCGCGTCCGGTCCCGGCCCCCGACACACCGCTGGGCCGGCGATGGGGCGGTCCCCGTCGTCGGCCCAGCCTTACGCGCCTCCCGGCCGCGTGCCCCCCGTCCGCCCCCTCGACGCTGAGGGGGCGGGGGCGGGGGCTACCGGGAGGCGACCTCCTCGCCCGGAGGCGTCGGCGAGGAGAGCTCGGTCACCTCTTCGTCGTCCAGCTCGTCGAAGGCGTAGGCGGTCTCGGAGTGCAGCTCGTGGTCGAGCCCGTTGGTCTCCACGTGGACCGGGATCCTGAAGCCCATCACCAGGTCGATGACCTTGGCGACCACCCAGGTGACGGCGAAGGAGTAGAGCGCCACGCCGACCACGGCCACCGCCTGCACCGCCAGCAGCGCCGGGGAGCCGCCGTAGAGCAGCCCGTTCTCCCCGCCGGTCGCGGCCGAGGCGAGCAGGCCGATGGCCAGCGAGCCGATGATGCCGCCGACCATGTGCACGCCGACCACGTCGAGGGCGTCGTCGTACTTGAACTTGAACTTCCAGCTGATGGCGTAGGCGCACACGGCACCGGAGAGCACGCCGACGCCGATCGCGCCGACCGGGGTGACGTCGGCGGCCGCCGGGGTGATGGCGACCAGGCCGGCGATGGCGCCGGAGGCGAAGCCCAGCGCGGTGATCTTGCCGTAGCGGATCCGCTCCACCAGCATCCAGGCGCCGGTCGCGGCGGCGGTGGCCACCTGGGTGTTGACCAGGGCCAGGGCGGCGGTGGCGTCGGCGGCGTAGGCCGAGCCCGCGTTGAACCCGAACCAGCCGAACCACAGCAGGGCCGCGCCGAGCAGGACGAAGGGCAGGTTGTGCGGCCTCATGGACTCCGAGCCGAAGCCCTTGCGGCGGCCGAGCACCATGGTCAGGGCCAGCGCGGCGGCGCCGGCGTTGATGTGCACCGCGGTACCGCCGGCGAAGTCGACCACCTCGGCGCCGCCGATGGTGATCTGGCCGACCCAGCCGCCGCCCCACACCCAGTGCGCGACCGGGAAGTAGACCAGCAGCGACCACACCGGGACGAACAGCAGCCAGGCACCGAACTTGGCGCGGTCGGCGATGGCGCCGCTGATCAGGGCGACGGTGATGACGGCGAACATCATCTGGAAGCCGGCGTCGACCAGCAGCGGGTAGCCGCCCTCGGGGTCGACCTCCCCGATCATGGTCGACAGGCCGGCGTCGCTGAGTCCGCCGATGAACGGGGAGAGCGGGCCCGAGCCCTCTCCGTAGGCCAGGCTGTGGCCGACCAGGACCCACAGGACGCTGACGATCGCGATGCTCGCGAAGCTCATCAGCATCATGTTCAGCACGCTCTTGGCCCGGGACATGCCTCCGTAGAAGAAGGCCAGTCCAGGGGTCATGAGCATGACCAGTGCAGCGCTCACCAGCAGCCAGGCGGTCGTGCCCGTGTCGAGCCCTTCCATGGTCGCCTCCAAGCAGGGATGGGGGATGTGTACGTACTCCTCGGTGATGCGAGCACGTCGTCGGGCCCGGCGCGTTCACCTCGACGGACACGATCGTCCCGGCCTGTTTCCCGGTGGAGCCGTGTCTGTTGCGCACGCGTAAAGCATCTGGTCGGGCGGTTACATCCGCGTGTCGCGGACGGGCGGAACCGGAGCGGGGCGCGGAGGGCGCGGGCGCTCCCCCGGTGCGGACGGCCCGTGGGCAGGGCCGTGAGGGGCCCAGACCGTGTTAGGGCCCGGTCAACGCTTCCGGCGGGGGTTTGCCGGGCCGTCTTCCGGTGCATGGGAGAGGGAGGATGCGAAAACCCTCGACCCCCGCACGCCGCGCGGCCCGCGGCGCGCGGCACGGGAAGGCGGGTCACCATGGCCGCAGAGCAGGCGCGGGACGGGGACCCGCCAGCGATCGACATCAGCGGGCTGACCAAGAGCTACGGGCGCCGCACCGCGCTCAACGGCGTCGACCTGCGGGTCCGTGAGGGCGAGGTGTTCGGGTTCCTCGGCCCCAACGGCTCGGGCAAGACCACCACGATCCGGGTGCTGCTCGACCACATCCGGCGCGACGCCGGGAGCGTGTCGGTCCTGGGGCGCGACCCGCGCACCGACGGGGTCGCCCTGCGCCGGGAGGTGGGCTACCTTCCCGGTGAGCTGACCATGGCCGGCCGGAGGTCGGCCGGGGACCTGCTGGGGTTCTACGCCCGGCTGCGCGGCGGGGTGCCCCGGGCGCGCATCGAGGAGCTGGCCGGGCGGCTCGGTCTGGACCTGCGGCGCCCGGTCCGCGGGCTCTCCAAGGGCAACAAGCAGAAGGTGGGGCTGGTGCAGGCGTTCATGCACCGGCCGCGGCTGCTCATCCTGGACGAGCCCACCAGCGGCCTCGACCCGCTGCTCCAGCAGGAGTTCCTGGCGATGGTGCGCCAGGCCCGCGAGGCGGGGGCCACCGTCTTCATGTCGTCGCACGTGCTGAGCGAGGTCCACGACGCGGCCGACCGCGCGGCGATCATCCGCGACGGCCGGATCGTGGCGACCGAGGACATGGACGCCCTGCGCGCACGGGCGGTGCACGAGTTCTCCATCCGGTTCGCCGAACCGCTGGGCGAGGCGGAGGCGCGGGAGTTCGGGGCGCTGGAGAACGTCCGCGGCGTTCGGACCGAGGGCGACCGGCTCACCTGCACGGTCGACGGCAGCCCGGACGCGCTGGTCAAGCTCGCCGCCCGCAGGACGGTGCTGCTGATGTCGGCCGTCGAGCCGGACCTGGAGGAGCTCTTCTTCACCCACTACGCCGACGGGGCCGACGGCGGGGCGGCCCGCGAGGGAGGGGGCTGACCCATGGGCGTCCAGGTGTTCGGCCGCTTCCTGCGCGAGCGCGCGCGGGGCCTGGCCGGCTGGTCGCTCGCGGTGGCGGCGGTCACGGCGATGTACGCCGCGTTCTGGCCCACGATGGCCGACACCGCCGACCTGATGCAGCAGTACATGGAGGCCATGCCCGCGATGGGCGAGGCCATGGGGTGGAACGACATGACCTCCCCGGAGGGCTACATCGAGGCCACGGTGCTGCTGCTGGTGCCGGTCCTGATGGTGGTCGCGGCCATCGGCGTCGGGGCGCGGGCCGTCGCCGGCGACGAGGAGGAGGGCGCCCTCGAACTGGTCATGGCCTACCCGGTGGGCCGCACCTCCCTGCTGGTGCAGCGCTTCGCCGCGTCGGCGGTCCACACCGCCGTGCTCGGTGCGGTGATGTTCCTCGTCCTGCTGGGGCTCTCCCCCGTGCTGGACCTGGGCATCGGCGCCGGGCACCTGGCGGCCGCCTGCCTGTCCACCGCCCTGGTCGCGCTCTGCTACGGAACCGCGGCCTTCGCCATCGGCGCGGTGACGGGGCGGCGCTCCTTCGCCATCGCGGGCGGGGCGTTCCTGGCCGTGGTCGGCTACCTGGGCGACACCTTCGCGCTGACCGTGGACGACCTGGAGTGGATGCGGTTCACCTCGGCGTTCTACTACGGGTTCGACCCCGAGCCCCTGGTGAACGGGGTGGACCCCGGGTACACGCTCGTCATCGCCGCGGTGCCCCTCGTCCTGGCGGCGGTGGCGGCCGCGGTCTTCGCCCGGCGCGACGTGCTGGTCTGAGCGGCGCCGGCACAGGCGCCGGCACCGGTGCCGGCGCCCCCGGCCGCACGACGACGGCCGCCCCTGCCCGGAGGGGATCCGGGCGGGGGCGGCCGTGTGCGCCGGCGCTTCCGCCCAGGCCTACTCCTCCAGGAGGGCGTCGACGAACTCCTCGGGGTCGAACGGCGCCAGGTCGTCGGGCCCCTCGCCCAGGCCCACCAGCTTGACCGGGACGCCGAGCTCGCGCTGGACCTGGATGATGATGCCGCCCTTGGCCGTCCCGTCCAGCTTGGTCAGCACGATCCCGGACACGTCCACGACCTCGGCGAACACCCGCGCCTGGCGCAGGCCGTTCTGCCCGGTGGTGGCGTCCAGCACCAGCAGCACGTCGTCCACCTGGGACTTCTTCTCCACCACGCGCTTGACCTTGCCGAGCTCGTCCATCAGCCCGGTCTTGGTGTGCAGGCGGCCGGCGGTGTCGACGATCACCGAGTCGGCGCCCTCCTCGACCCCGCGCGCGACGGCGTCGAAGGCGACGCTGGCCGGGTCGGCCCCCTCGTCCTTGCGGACCACCGGCGCGCCGACCCGCGAGCCCCAGGTCTCCAGCTGGTCGGCGGCGGCGGCGCGGAAGGTGTCGGCCGCCCCCAGCACCACCTTCTTGCCGTCGCCCACCAGGACGCGGGCGAGCTTGCCGGT
This sequence comes from Nocardiopsis halophila DSM 44494, assembly GCF_000341245.1. GTDB lineage: Bacteria > Actinomycetota > Actinomycetes > Streptosporangiales > Streptosporangiaceae > Nocardiopsis_A > Nocardiopsis_A halophila. The sequence continues at coordinate 3,318 of NZ_ANAD01000155.1, read as the reverse complement.
GGTGGTGGTCTTGCCGGTCCCGTTCACGCCCACGACCATGACCACGCCGGGGCGGCCCTGGTGCGGACCGGTGTGCACGGTGCGGTCCATGTCCGCGCCGATGTGGCCGAGCAGCTCCTCACGGAGCATCGCCCGCACCTCGTCGGGGCTGCGGGTGCCCAGCACCTTGACCTTGGTGCGCAGCCCCTCGACGATCTGCGACGCCGAGGTGACGCCGACGTCGGCGGTGATGAGGGTGTCCTCGATCTCCTCCCACGCGTCGTCGTCCAGGGTGTCGGAGGAGAGGATGTTGAGCAGGCCCTTGCCCAGGGTCGACTGCGAGCGGGCCAGGCGCGCCCGCAGCCGCACCAGGCGGCCCGCAGACGGCGGCGGGGTCTCGATGCTCGGCGCCGCGGGGGCCTCGGCGGCCTTCTCGGGGAGCGCCTCGGGCTCGGCGGTGGCGGCGCCCGACCGCTCCCCCTCGTCCTCGGCCGCTTCAGGGGCGGCCGTGGTGGTGCCGCCCTCCTCGACGGGCGGGGCCTCCTCCTTGCCCGCCCCGGGACGGCGCGGCCGGATGAGCACGACGCCGCCGAAGACGAGCAGGGCGACGACGAATACGGCAACAGCGAAGATCGTGTAGTCCATCAGTCTCCTAGCGAGGTCCCCCGACCCGCGGGCGAGAGGCGGTCTCCAGGCTCGGACGACCGCCGCTCCGGCGCCGGCCGCACGGTGGTGGTCGTGATCGGCGGGGGCGCGGTCCAGTCTCCCAGATGCGGGGGCGCGATCCGATCACGTCCGCGCCCCGTTCCGGTCGCGCAGCGCACGGGGCCCGGGTCAGGGTACGTGTGCGGTGGGCGGCGCCCGGCCGCGCACCGGGAAGGGCCCCGAGGGGGCGCCTCAGGTGCCCTGCGCCCGCGTCGCACGCAGGATCATGACGAAGAACGGCGCACCGAGGAAGGCGGTGACCACCCCCAGCGGCAGCTCGGCGGGGGCGATCAGGGTGCGCGCGACGACGTCGACGAGCACCAGGAAGGCGGCGCCGCACAGCAGCGACATGGGCAGCACCAGCCGGTACCCGGTGCCCACCAGCCGGCGCACCATGTGCGGGACGACGATGCCCACGAACCCGATCAGGCCGCTGACCGAGACCGCGGCCGCCGTGCCCAGGGAGGCCGCGGCGATCACCGCCAGCCGCACGGCCGCGGTGTTCAGGCCCAGGCTCACCGCCTTCTCCTCGCCCAGGGCCAGCAGGTCCAGCATCGGGGCGCAGGCCAGCATGCACACCACCGACAGCACCGCATAGGGCAGCACCGTGGTCACCTCGTCCCAGCCGCTGCGGACCAGGCCGCCCAGCACCCAGGAGAAGATGCGCTGCAGCTCGTCCGTGCGCAGCTGCTGGACCAGGGTCTGGGCCGCCGACAGGAACGAGGAGACCGCGACCCCGGCCAGCACCAGGGAGGCGGTGCCGCCCCGGCCGGCCGAGTGGCCCAGCGCGTAGGCGGCGGCGACGCCGAGCAGCGCGCCGGCGAAGGCGGCCACCGGGACCATCGAGCGGGGCGCGTCGAACCACTCGGCGCCGAAGGCGATGACCACGGTCGCGCCGAGCCCGGCGCCGCCGGCCGCCCCCAGCAGGTAGGGGTCGGCCAGCGGGTTGCGGAACACGCCCTGGTAGGCGGCGCCCGCCGCGGCGAGCAGCGCGCCCACCAGGGCGCCCAGCACCACGCGCGGCAGGCGCAGTTGGACGAGCACGGCCATCTGGCGGTCGTCGAGCGGGGACTCCGCCCCGGGCAGCACCCGCGCCGCGACGGCGTGGACGATCTGCCAGGGGGTGATGGAGGCCGCGCCCGCGGCGACGCCGACCAGGGCCGCGGCGGCCAGCACCGCCGCGGCGCCGGCCAGCCAGGGCCAGGCCGTGCGACCGCGTCCCACCCGCTCAGTCCTCCTGGGCGGCGATCACCGCGTCGGAGACACTCTGGACCAGGTCGACCACGCGCGGGCCCCAGCGGGAGGAGATGTCCTGGTCGAGCTGGACGATGTCGCCGTTCTCCACGGCGGTGACGGTGTCGAAGGCCGGGCGCGTCTCCAGGTCGTCCACCGCGTCCCCGCCGGGGTAGCCCAGGAAGACCAGGTCGGGGTCCTCCTCGACGACGAACTCGGGGGACAGCTGCGGGTAGCCGCCGGACTCGGCGGCGCCCTCGGTGCCGTCGGCGATGTTCTCCAGGCCCAGCTCGGAGTAGACCTGGCCGATGAAGGTGTCGGAGGTGGCCGAGTACAGCGAGTCGTCCACCTCGTGGTAGACGCTCAACTCGGTGTCGCCGAGCGCCTCGCGGGTCTCGGTGGTGATCTTCTCGATCTCGTCCCGGATGCGCTCGGCCTCGGCGTCGGCCTCCTCCGCGTGGCCGGTGGCCTCGCCCAGCGTCTCCAGCTGCTCGTAGGTGTCGTCGAAGGCGGTGGCGGCCTCCAGTACCAGGACGGGCACCCCGACCGACTCCAGCTGGTCCGCGGCGCCCTCGGCGTCCTGGGACATGACCACCAGGTCGGGGTCCTCCTCGGTGATGGCCTCGACGTTGGGGGTGAACCCGGACAGGCCGGTGGTGGGGGCCTCCTCCGGGTAGTCGGAGTGCTCGTCCACGGCGGCGACCTGGTCGCCGGCACCGATGGCGAAGAGCATCTCGGTGCTCGACGGCGAGAGCGAGACGATGCGCTCGGGCTCGGCGTCGACGGTGACCTCGCCCCGGGCGTCGTTCACGGTGACCGGGTAGGCGCCCCCGGCGTCGGCGGAGCCCTCGCTCCCGCCGGAGTCGGAACCGCCGCAGGCGGACAGGACGAGCACGGCGGGCAGGGCGGCCGCCGTGGTGAAGCGTGCGATGCGCACGGCACTCCTTCTTGCTTGTGGCGTGGGGAAGCACCGAGCCCGCCGAGGCGGACTGTCCCTCCCACGAGGACAGTGGACGCCGGCACCGCAGAGGCGACCTGGCTCGTCCCGCCCCGGAGGGCGGGCGTCACAGTTGCGGGGCAGCGCCGGATCCGGGCGGCCGCAGGCTGCCCTCCCGGACTTCGCTCACGCGGTGCCGTTGACCAGCCGCTTCACCGGAGGCGAAGGACCAGGTCAACGTGTCCACTTTAGTCGCTCCCGTCCGATCCTCGGCGGCCCGCTCCCCTGACAGGCCCATACACGGTGGCCACCGCCCCGCCGAAGCCCCCGCCGGCGGGCACCGACGGACGCCGACGAGACCCGCTTCCACACTCCCGACGGGCCGCCCGCCGGTCGGCGGAACCCCGCACCTCCCGGTAGCGCTGCCACCCGACAGGCGGGCGGCCGGTCACCGGAGAGGGCGA
>NZ_ANAD01000154.1 GCF_000341245.1 Nocardiopsis halophila DSM 44494 | reverse complement strand
GCCGGGGTGCCAGGGGGAGGGCAGCGACGAGGAGGCGGGGCCCGTTCCTCGGCGCGGCGGTCGGCTGCCGGGTCTCTGGTGGTCCGGGCCGGGCTCGCGGTCGGGGCCGGTCGCTTCCCGCCCGTGCTCGCGGCGCCTTGCCCGGCCCGCGCCGGGCGCCCCCTGACCAGTGACCCCCTTGTGAACTGGGAGAACACGAAACGTCACGGGTCAGGGCA
>NZ_ANAD01000153.1 GCF_000341245.1 Nocardiopsis halophila DSM 44494 | reverse complement strand
TCCCCCTGGCACCCCGGCAACCCGCCGCCTGGCAAGCAGGCGTGAGCGGGGCACCGGCTGTCCCGTCATTGCTGCTGTCCCCGACGCCGCAGAGGCCCGCCACCCGGCGAGCAACGCCGAGCGGGGCACCAGCCGTCCCGTCGCCTCCACTCCCCCGGGCCACCGGCCACCCGGCGGCCGACCGATGCCGCTGGGAAGCACCGTCCCTCCCTCCGCGTCCACGACCTCGGCTCGTGTACTGCTTCGGGAGCGGGGCGGCGGGGCCGCGGGAACACGCGGAGGCGGAGAGGCAGGGAACGCACGGACGTGCGCAGGGGCCGCAGTGCGGGAGCGGGGTGCGGAGGAGGGGCGGGAGACGTGCTGAATCGCCTGCTCCCCCAGGTTCGTCGGATTCCTCGGAGGAGCCCGTACGCGCCGGAGGGCCCAGTCGACACTCCCCTCTGTCCCCTCCGTCCTCTCCCTCCCCTCAGGCGACGTAGGGGTTGATCTCCTCGGCGGCCTTGCGGTCGAGCTTCTGGCTGATCACCTGGGAGATGCCGTCGCCCTGCATGGTCACGCCGTAGAGGGCGTCGGCCGCCTCCATGGTGCGCTTCTGGTGGGTGATCACGATCAGCTGGGACGACTCCCGCAGCTCCTCGAAGATCACCAGGAGGCGCTGGAGGTTGGTGTCGTCCAGGGCGGCCTCGACCTCGTCCATCACGTAGAAGGGGGACGGCCGCGCCTTGAAGATCGCGGCCAGGAAGGCGACCGCGGTCAGCGACCGCTCCCCGCCCGACAGCAGGGACAGCCGCTTGACCTTCTTGCCCGGCGGGCGGGCCTCCACCTCCACGCCCGTGGAGAGCATGTCCTCCGGAGAGGTGAGGACCAGCTTGCCCTCCCCGCCCGGGAACAGGCGGCCGAAGATCTTCGCGAACTCCCGCTCGACGTCGCCGAAGGCCGCCGAGAACACCTCCTGCACCCGGTCGTCCACCTCCTTGACGACGTGGAGCAGGTCGCGCTTGGTCTTCTTCAGGTCCTCCAGCTGGGCGTTGAGGAAGGCGTGCCGCTCCTCCAGGGCCGCGTACTCCTCCAGCGCCAGCGGGTTGATCTTGCCGAGCCGGTTCAGGTTCCGCTCGGCCTCCTTGGCCCGCTTCTCCTGCACCGAACGCACGTAGGGAACCGGCACCGCCGCATCGCCCTCGGCGTCGGCCGGCGGCGGGACCGGCACGTCCGGCCCGTACTCGGCGAGCAGCACCGGCACCTCGACGCCCAGCTCCTCCACCGCCCGGGTGTGCATCTGCTCCAGACGCATCCGGCGCTCCGCGCGCGCCACCTCGCTGCCGTGCACGGTGCTGACCAGCTTCTCCAGCTCCACCGACAGCTCCCGCACCCGCGCGCGCACCGTCTTGAGCTCGCCCTCCTGCTCCTGGCGGCGCCGCTCGGCCTCGGACCGGACCCGCTCGGCCTCGGCCAGCGAGTGCTCGATGCGCTCCAGGGCCAGACGCGCCGCCTCGGCCACCGCCTCGGCCACCCGCGCCTGCTCGGCGCGGAGCCGGCGGCGGCGCTCGGCCCGCTCCCGGGCCTCCCGCTCGGCCTGGGCCTGGCGCAGCAGCCCCGCGGCCCGCCCCTCGATGGAGCGCACCCGCTCCTCGGAGGTGCGCACCGCCAGCCGCGCCTCCATCTCCGCCTGGCGGGCCTCGGAGGACTCCCGGGCCAGCGCGTCCCGGCGCTCGNCCCCCCCCCGGGGGGGGGGAGCCGCTGCTCCAGCTCGGCCAGAGTGTCCAGCTCGGTCTGGCGCCCGGTGGCCGCCTTGGCGGCCGCGGCCGCGTACCGCTCCACCTCCGCCTCGGCCGAACGGGCCTGCCCGCCCAGCTTTCCGAGCCGCTGCGCCAGCTCGTTGCGGCGCTTGTCGCCCTCGCGGCGGCGCGCGCCCAGCTCCTCGACCCGGGCGGCGGCCCCGTCCCGGCGCTCCTGCGCCCCGGCCAGGGCCTCGCCCGCCTCCCGGCAGGAGGCGTCGGCCGCGGCGATGCGCTCGGCGGCCTCGTCGACGGCGGCCTGCACCTGCAGCAGGCTCGGCGCGCCCGCCGACCCGCCGTGCACCAGCGCCCCTGCGAACACGTCCCCGTCAGGGGTGACGCAGGTCAGCTCCGGGAGGGCGGCCAGCACCCGGCGCGCCTGCGCCGCGTCACCGACCAGGACCGCCCGCTCCAGCAGCGCGGTCACCGCGCCGGCCAGGCGCTCGGGCGCGGTCACCGCGTCCCGGGCGTACCTGCAGCCCTCGGGCGGCTCCGGCCAGTCCTCGCGCGCGAGCGCGGGGCCGGCCTGGGCCACCACCACACCGGCGCGCCCGGCCTCGTCCTGCTTGAGCAGGGCCAGCGCCGCCTCGGCGCCGTCGAGGCCCTCGACCGCCACACCCTCGGATGCGGCGCCCATGGCGGCGGCCACCGCGTCCTCGTGTCCGGGCTCGACGTCCACCAGCTCGGCCATGGCGCCGATCGCGCCGGGCAGCGCCTCGCCCGCGGCGAGCAGGGCGGCCGCGCCGTCCTTGCGCTCCAGGCCCATCTCCAGGGCCTCTTTGCGCGCCACCAGTGCGGCGCGCTCCCGCTCGGCGGTGCGCTCGGCGTCGCGCAGCCGCGCCAGTTCGGCGTCGGCCCCCTCCAGGTCGGCGCGGGCCTGCTCCAGGGCGCCGTCCAGTTCGGCGTCGCCCTCCTCCAAGCCCTCAGAGGCCTCGGCCGCCTCCTCGTACTCCAGGCGGGCGGCCTCGGCG
>NZ_ANAD01000152.1 GCF_000341245.1 Nocardiopsis halophila DSM 44494 | reverse complement strand
CGGGGAGCCGCTGGACCTCGGCCTCGCCCGCGGCCAGCCGGCCCCGCACGGCGTCGACCTTGCCGCGCAGGCGGACCAGGCCCTCCCTGNGGGGGGGGGGGGGGGGGGGGGGATCCGCTTCTCCTCGGCCTCCAGCGCCGACTCGGCCTCGGTCCGCACGCGGACCGCCTCGTCCAGCCCCTCCCGGGCCTCCTCGAGGCGGAAGCGGAGCGCCTCCTCCTGGGCGGCGGCCTCCTCGGCCTCCTGCTCCAGCTCCTCGGGGTCGGGGCCGCCGCGCTCCTCCGCGGGGGCGGCGGCGAGGTTGCGGTGGCGCTCGGCGGCCAGCCCGGCCACCGCGCCGAGGCGCTCCCGGAGCCGGGAGAGCCCGTGGTAGGCGTCCTGGGCGCGGGCCAGGGCGGGCGCGGAGCGGGCGGCGTCCTCCTCCAGAACACTCTCCCGTTCCTGGGCCTCGCTCAGGGACCGCTCGGCGGCCTCGCGGCGGCGGCGGACCTCGGCCTCGTCGGCCTCCTCCTTCTCCAGCTCGCCGGTGAGCGTGGCGATGTCGTCGGCCAGCAGCCGGAGCCGCGCGTCGCGCAGGTCGGCCTGGATGACCTGGGCCTTGCGCGCCAGTTCCGCCTGGCGCCCCAGCGGCTTGAGGCGGCGGCGCAGCTCGGCGGTCAGATCGGTGACGCGGTCCAGGTTGCCCTGCATCGCGTCCAGCTTCCGCAGCGCCTTCTCCTTGCGCTTGCGGTGCTTGAGGATGCCGGCGGCCTCCTCGATGAGAGACCGCCGCTCCTCAGGGCCGGCGTGCAGGACCGTGTCCAGCTGGCCCTGGCCGACGATGACGTGCATCTCCCGGCCGATGCCCGAGTCGCTGAGCAGGTCCTGGATGTCCAGCAGACGGCAGGTGTCGCCGTTGATGGCGTACTCCGAGCCGCCGTTGCGGAACATCGTCCGCCGGATGGTGACCTCGGTGTAGTCGATCGGCAGGGCGCCGTCGGAGTTGTCGATCGTCAGGGAGACCTCGGCACGCCCGAGCGCCGGGCGGGAGGAGGTCCCCGCGAAGATGACGTCCTCCATCTTGCCGCCGCGCAGGCTCTTGGCCCCCTGCTCGCCCATCACCCACGCCAGGGCGTCGACCACGTTGGACTTGCCCGACCCGTTGGGCCCCACCACGCAGGTGATCCCGGGTTCGAAGCGCAGGTTGGTGGCGGAGGCGAAGGACTTGAAGCCGCGCAGCGTCAGGTTCTTCAGGTACACCCCGCGTCCCCTCCGGCCTCGGCGTCACCGGTGCTCCCGGTTCCGGTCCGGATTTCGGACCGACGGGTCCAAGGGTGCCATGAGCGGCCGCGGAAAGAGGCCGCAATCGGCCCGAGAGTCGCCCGCCACGGTGAGGATTGTGGGAAATCCCCGGGGGTACATCCCCGAATGACGATGGCGGAACTGCGGAGAGGACGGGAAGTATCCCGAGAAGTGCACCCAAGGGACGCCGGTCCTGCGGCCGCGCGAGCAGCGGCCGGGGCGTCCCTTTATGCCGAGTGCGTGATAGTGCTGCGGATATTACGCGAGCGCGGGCTCGCGGTCGGTCGCGCCGACGGCGACATCGGCGACGGACGCGGACAGCTGGTCATTGCGCGCCTGGAGTCGACCGATCTCGTCTTCGAGGTCGCGTACCCGCTTCTGCAGTCGTCGCATCTCCTGAACCATTCGAGGGTCAGGACCGCCGACGTGGCCGAGTAGAGCCTTCGCCATGATGTGGGTCCTCCACACTGAGTGACCAGATGAGGTTCACACGCATATGAGCCACGAGAAGGATCGCGCCACCCGCCTCGTGGGTGGATTCGGAGCGCGGTCTGCCTTCCAGAGTCTCACCGCGGACGTCACTGGTCAAGGTTGCACGGAACTGTCGGTAATCACGCTGTGACCTGGGCAGGACACAGCGCACGATCCGCACGGAGGCACCCCGGTCCCGCTGTTCCCGCCGTGCGGGAAACGCTGCGGGGGGCGCCCGCGAATCGCGTCACCCCACCAGGATACTCAACGCTCGACGAACCCGGTGGAGGAACCCCGGTACTGTGCCCAGCTCTCCACGACAGCGTCGACGCGCCCCGGCGTCGCACCACCCCTGAGCTGGGAGAGCAGCTCCTCACAGCGGTCGCGCGGCCCCTCGGCGACGACCTCGACGCGCCCGTCGGACAGGTTGGTCGCCGCGCCGGTGAGCCCCAGCTCCAGCGCCCGCGCGCGGGTCCACCACCGGAAGCCGACGCCCTGCACCCGTCCGCGCACCCAGGCCGTCAGCCGGACGCGCTCGTCCCCGGATGCGGCACCGTCGCCGGTCTCCCCCATGGCCGGTCCTCCCCGTTCCCTCTCGTGTCGCTCGGTCTGCACCGCACCGCGCCGCCCCGCACCGCGGCCCGGCACAGCGTCGCCCCGCGCGGGCCCCACCGTCATCCCGCGGGGCGGGCGCCGCGGGGCCGCGGCTGGCAGCGCGGGCAGGTGTAGGAGGAGCGGTTCATGAACGCGTCCCGGCGGATGGGCGTGCCGCACCGCTCGCAGGGCGCGCCGCCGCGCCCGTAGGCCTTCAGCCCGCGCTCGAAGTAGCCGCTCTCCCCGTTGACGTTGACGTACAGCCCGTCGAAGGAGGTCCCGCCCTCCTTCAGGGCCTCCCGGAGCACGTCCCGCACCTGCGCCACCAGCAGCGAGACCTGCGCCTTGCGCAGGCCCGAGGTGGGCCGCTCCCCGTGCAGGCGCGCCCGCCACAGCGCCTCGTCGGCGTAGATGTTGCCGATACCGCTGACCAGCGACTGGTCCAGCAGTGCACGCTTGATCCCGGTCCGCTTGCGGCGCAGCGCGGCGGCGAACGCCTCCTCGTCGAACAGCGGGTCCAGCGGGTCGGGGGCGATGTGCGCGACCACGTCGGGGACCACGCCCCCGTCGGGCGCCTCGACCAGCGGGGCGACCATCAGGTGCCCGAAGGTGCGCTGGTCCACGAAGCGCAGCTCACNCCCCCCGCCCCCGCAGGTGCCGCTCGGCCGGCGCCTCCCCCGGCTGCACCAGCAGCTGGCCGCTCATCCCCAGGTGCGCCAGGAGCGCGTCCCCGGAGTCCAGCACCAGCCACAGGTACTTGCCGCGCCGGGCGGCCCCGGTGGCGGTGCGGCCGGCCAGGCGGTCGGCGAAGTCGCGGGGGCCGGCCGCGTGGCGGCGCACCGAGCGGGGGTTGAGGACCTCGACGCCCTCGAAGGCGCGGCCCACCGCCCAGCGCTCGACGCCGCCGCGGACGACCTCGACCTCGGGAAGCTCGGGCACGGTGCTACCCCTGCGCCTCGGTGGAGGCCCCCGAGCGGGCGCGGATGGCCTTCCAGGCCGACTCGGCGGCCTGCTGCTCGGCCTCCTTCTTGCTGCGGCCCTCGCCGGCGCCGTAGTCGGTGCCGGCGACGCGCACGGTGGCGCGGAAGGTCTTCTGGTGGTCGGGGCCGCTCTCGTCGACGTGGTACTCGGGCACCCCGAGCATCTCCGAGGCGGTCAGCTCCTGCAGCGAGGTCTTCCAGTCCAGCCCGGCGCCCAGGCCGGAGGCGGTGGAGATGAGCGGGTCGAAGAGCCGGTGCACCAGTTCGGAGGCGGTGTCCAGGCCGCGGTCCAGGTAGACCGCGCCGATGATGGCCTCCAGGGTGTCGGCGAGGATGGAGGACTTGTCGCGCCCGCCGGTGCCCTCCTCGCCGCGGCCCAGCCGGATGTAGCCACCGATGCCCAGGCCGCGCGCGACGTCGGCCAGGGCCCGCATGTTCACCACCGCCGCGCGGAGCTTGGCCAGCTGCCCCTCGGGCAGGTCGGGGTGCTCGCGGAACAGGGTGTCGGTGACGATGAGCCCCAGGACCGAGTCGCCGAGGAACTCCAGGCGCTCGTTGGTGGGCAGGCCGCCTTTCTCGTAGGCGTAGGAGCGGTGCGTCAGCGCCCGCGCCAGGACCTCGCCGTCGATTTCCACGCCGATGGCCTTGTGGAACTCCTTGGCCTCGGCCGCACTGATCTGAAAGGACACCGGACGCTCACTCCCTAGATCCACGGCGGCCCGCCGCCCCGCCGGCCGGGGCACACGGCCGCTTCCGAGCCGTCCAGGGTCGCTCGAAGCCGTGGTGGCCGCCGCTGCGCGGCGGGCGCGGGGCGCCGCACCGCCATCGGCGGCCACCACGACCTCGGGATGGGCCCGAATCGGCGCGAAGTCAAGCTTATTCGAGGTTGTCGGCCTGGGGGCGGCCCAGCCCAAAAGGCGGGCCCGCTCCCGGTTCCCCAGGGGTCGGGCCCGCCCTGTGCGCGCGCTAGGCCGGGTTGACGGCCTGGCGGTTGTTGTAGGTGCCGCACGTCGGGCAGGCGACGTGCGGGAGCTTCGGGTCGCGGCAGCGGGGGCAGTTCACCAGCGACGGGCGCTTCGCCTTCCACTGGGAACGGCGCATACGGGTGTTGGCCCGCGACATCTTCCGCTTCGGGACGGCCACTTCAATCCTCCTGGGTCACCCCCGCGGCGCGGGAGCTCACTTACCGGTACACCCCCGCCGATCGCGGGGAAGAACTCAGCTGTCGCCCGAATCCAGGCCCAGCTTGCGCAGCGCCTCCCACCGGGGATCGACGCGCTCGCCGTGGCCGTGGTCGGCGCCGGCCTCGGCGAGTTTGACACCGCACTCGGCGCACAGTCCGGGGCAGTCGTCCCGGCAGAGCGGCGAGAGCGGCAACGCGAGCACGGTCGCGTCGCGGACGACCTGCTCGAGATCGAGCAGGTCTCCTTCAAGATAGTAGTCCTCTTCGTCGGCGTCCGCGTCCGCGCCCTCCTCGGGGCGGCCGTAGGCGTCCTCCTCCGGGTAGTGGAAGAGCTCCTGGAAGCCGGACTCGAAAGAGGCCGACACGGCGTCCAGGCAGCGCCCGCACTCGCCCTGGTACCGGGCCCGGACCGTGCCCGTGGCCAGCACCCCCTCCAGCACCGCTTCGAGCCGGAAGTCCAGCTCGACGTCGGAGCCCTCGGGAACGGAGGCCATTCCGGCCGCCAGCGACGCCGGTGCGGGCACCATGCGCGTCATGGTGCGCATGCTGCCGGGCTGCCGCCCCAGCGGCCGGGTGTCGACCGCGAACGGGGACCGGGGATCGATACGAGTCAGTGTGATCGCGCTTTCGGTACGGTCGGCCGGGGCCGACACGGGTTGTCGCCGGACGTGGCCGCGGCCCCTTCCCCGCGCGCGGCACGCGCGAACAAGGGACCGCGGTCAAACCGTCAGTCTAGCGACCGGGCAGGTCGGGCCCAAATCGCTGGCGGGCGCCGGGCCGCCGGCCGGCTCCTCCGCCGCCCGTGCGGTGGACCCCGCAGGCGCCGCTCAGCCGCTCTCGGCGAACTTGCGGCGCAGGCGCTCCTCCACGTAGGGGGTGACCAGTCCCTCGACGTCGCCGCCGTACTGGGCGACCTCCTTGACCAGGCTGGAGCTGAGGAAGGAGTACTGCGGATTGGCCGTCATGAACACCGTCTCCACCTGCGCCAGGCGGTAGTTCATCTGCGCGATCTGCAGCTCGTAGTCGAAGTCGCTGACCGAGCGCAGGCTGCGCACGATCACCTCGATGCCGTTGTCGCGGCAGTAGTCGACGAGCAGCCCGTCGAAAGTGTCGACCGTGACGTTGTCGAAGGGCTTGACGCTCTCCTGGAGCATGTCGAGCTTCTCGTCGACACCGAACAGCCCGCGCTTGTTCACGTTGGTCAGCACGGCGGCCACGACCTCGTCGAACTGCCGGGCGGCCCGGCCGATGATGTCGATGTGTCCGTTGGTCACCGGGTCGAAGGACCCGGAGCACACGACGCGTCGGCGCACGGTGGGGTGCTCCTTCCTGCCGGGCGGGGCGGCAGGCGCCGCCTTACCCGGGATTGTGCCCCGCGGCAGGGGAATGGTCGGGACGACTCGCGGCGCGACCGTACCAAAGCGCCGCTTCGCCGTACCGGCGCACCCTGGCCCCCGCATAGCCGCGCGGCCAGTCGGGGTCGGGGCCGCGCGCGGAGCGCTCCAGCACCACCAGCGCGTCCGGGGCCAGCCACCCGTGGTCGCGCAGTGCGGCGAGCACCGCGCCGACCTCGTCCTCGCCGACCGCGTACGGCGGGTCGGCCACCACCAGGTCGTAGGGGTCGCCGCCGGGGCCGCGCTCCAGCACCCGGGCGACCCGGTCGGCGGCCAGGTGCGCCCCGGGCAGGCCGAGGGAGGAGATGTTGCGCCGGACCACCGCGGCGGCCCTGCGGTCGGCCTCGACCATGAGGGCGTGCGCGGCGCCCCGGGAGAGCGCCTCCAGCCCGATCGCCCCCGACCCGGCGTACAGGTCGAGCACCCGCAGCCCGTCCAGCGGCCCCAGGTCGGACTGCGCGGAGGCGAAGAGCGCCTCACGGGCGCGGTCACTGGTGGGGCGGGTGGTACGGCCGTCGGGGACGGCGATGCGGCGCCCCCCGGCCGAACCGGCGATGATGCGGGTCATGGGCCAAACCGTACCGGGACGGCACGGCGGCCGGGCCTCCGGAGCGCACCGCCCCCGCCGACCAGGGCGCACGGGCCCGCCGACGGCCTCAGGCCTTCTCCAGGAACTCAGGCCTTCTCCAGGAACTCGGCGCGGTCCTCGCCCAGGAGGTCGTCCAGCGCCCGGGCCAGCGGGGGGTGGGAGGCCAGCTCGGGGTCGCGCTCGACCAGGGCGGCGGCCTCCTCCCGGGCCTCTCCGATGAGGTCCTCGTCACGGAGCAGGGTGAGCATCTTCAGCGACGAGCGCTTGCCGGACTGGGCGCCGCCGAGCACGTCCCCCTCGCGGCGCTGCTCCAGGTCGACCCTGGACAGCTCGAACCCGTCGGTGGTGGCGGCCACCGCGTCCAGCCGCTGCCGGGAGGGCCCGCCCTCCTCGGCCTCGGTGACCAGCAGGCACAGCCCCGGCAGGCTCCCGCGCCCGACGCGTCCGCGCAGCTGGTGCAGCTGGGAGACGCCGAACCGGTCGGCGTCCATGATCGCCATGACGGTGGCGTTGGGCACGTCCACGCCCACCTCGATGACGGTTGTGGCGACCAGGACGTCGGTCTCCCCTGCGGCGAAGCGGCCCATCACGGCCTCCTTCTCGTCCGGGGAGAGCCGCCCGTGCAGCGCCTCCACCCGGAGACCGGACAGCGGCCCCTGGCTCAGCGTGCGGGCCACCTCCAGGACGGCCAGCGGAGGGCGGCGGGCCTCCTCGCCCTCCTCGGGGGCGGGCCCGGCGGCCCCCTCCTCGTCCCCGTCGTCGCCGCCGATGCGCGGACAGACGACGTAGGCCTGGCGCCCCTGGGCGGCCTCCTCGCGGATCCGCTCCCAGGCCCGGTCCAGGAAGTGCGGCTTGTCCCGGGCGGGGACCACGTGCGTGGCGATGGGCGAGCGCCCGGCGGGCAGCTGGTCCAGCGCGACCACGTCCAGGTCGCCGTAGACGGTCATGGCCACGGTGCGCGGGATCGGCGTGGCCGTCATCACCAGCACGTGCGGGCGCCCGTCGGCCGCCTTCTCGCGCAGCGCGTCGCGCTGCTCCACGCCGAAGCGGTGCTGCTCGTCGACGACGACCAGCCCCAGGTCGGCGAAGGAGACGTGCTCCTGCAGCAGGGCGTGGGTGCCCACGACGATCCCGGCCTGCCCGGAGGCCGCCTCCAGCAGCGCCTCGCGCCGCGCGGAGGCGGTCTGGGACCCGGTGAGCAGCGCCACCCGGGTGGCCCGGTCGGCGCCGCCGAGCAGCCCGGCCTCGGCCAGCGGCCCCAGCATCCGGGTGATGGAGCGGTGGTGCTGCTGGGCCAGGACCTCGGTGGGGGCGAGCAGCGCGGCCTGGCCGCCGGCGTCGACCACCTGGAGCATGGCGCGCAGCGCCACCAGCGTCTTGCCGGCGCCCACGTCGCCCTGGAGCAGCCGGTGCATGGGGTGCGCGGAGTCCAGCCCGTCGGCGACGACCCCGCCGACCTTCCGCTGGCCCTCGGTCAGCTCGAAGGGCAGCGCGGCGTCGAAGGCGTCGAGCAGGCCGTCCCGAACGCGCGGCCGGGGCTTGGCGGGGACCTGCCCGGCGGCCTTGCGCCGCTGCGCCAGGGCCAGCTGCAGCACGAAGGCCTCGTCCCACTTCAGGCGCTTGCGGGCGCGTCCGATGTCGTCGGTGTCGGCGGGCCGGTGGATCTTCTCCAGGGCCTCGTCGATGCCGACCAGGCGGTGCCGCTCGCGCAGGTCCGGCGGGAGCGGGTCGGCGAACCCGCCGCCGCCCTCGGCCTGGTCGAGCAGGGTGGCCGCGCAGCGGGCGATGGTCATCGATGCCAGGCCCTTGGTGGCGGGGTAGACCGGGATGGGCCGGTCGGCGAACTCGCGGGCGCGCTCGTCGCCGGTGCCGTCGTCGGGCAGCATCTCGTAGACCGGGTGGGCCAACTGCTTCTTGCCGCGGTAGGTGGAGACCTTCCCGGCGAACATGCCGCGCCGCCCGGGGCGCAGCTCCTTGAGGTGGTACCCGGCGTTGTGGAAGAAGGCCAGGGTGAGCCGCCCGGTGCCGTCGGTGATCACCACCTCCAGCAGGCTGCGGGGGCGCCCGCGGCCGCCGCCGCGCAGGTCGCGCTTGGTGGCGCTGAGCACCTCGGCCACCACCGTGGCCTGCTCGCCCTCGGCCAGGGCCGCCAGGTCGGTGAGCTCGCCGCGGAAGGCGTACCGGCGCGGGTAGTGCCGCAGCAGGTCGCCCGCGGTGTGCAGGTCGAGTTCGGCCGCGAACTTCTTGGCCGCGGCCGCCCCCTGCGTGGTGCGCAGCGGCTCGTCCCAACTGATCACCGGCTCTCCTCACGTCGCGCAGGTCCGCCGGACACCTACCGTAGGACCTCCCTGCGACGGGTGGGGGCGAGCGACCCGGCCGGGGCGGCCCCGGCACCGGGGCGGCCGCGCGGAACGAGAGGCGGAGAGGGCGGGGCCGCGAGCTCAGCCGCGAGCTCAGAGGGAGCAGGACTCACCGTTGAAGACGCAGGTGCTGGGGGCCTGCGCGGTGCCTTCGGCGGTGAAGTTGACCTCGACCGACTCCCCCGGGGCCAGTCCGTCGCCCCAGTCGGGGGCGCGGGCCACCACGCCGTCGCCGGTGGCCTCCCATTCGACGTCCCAGGCCGAGGTCACCGTGGCCCCGTCGAAGCCGAGCACCAGCTCCCAGCCGTCCAGCGTGTCCGCGCCGGTGTTGGTCAGGGTGACCCGACCGGTGAAGTTCGAGGACGAGGCCTCCACGGTGGTGTAGGACATCGCCGCCGGCTCCCCGGCGGCGCTCTCGCGCCCGGCCTCCCCGGGGCCGCCGTCGCCGGAACCGTCGGCGCCCCCGGTGCCCTGCTCCTGCTCGGCGCGGGCCTCGCCGCCCCCGGTGCCGTCCCCGGGCGCGGCGGAGGGGCCTCCGGCCGGTCCTCCGGACGGGGAGGTCCCGTGCTCCACCGGGGGCTCGCTGAACCTGAGGTAGATCTGGGTGGTGCTGTAGCCGAAGAGCACGAGCCCCAGGGTGACGCCGGAGAGGAGCAGGACGCTCAGCAGGCGGGGCGGACGGACCTTCTTGGGCACGGTGCTGCCGAGCACGATGCCGACGGTCTGCAGGGGGCCGGACTGCTCGGGCTCTGAGCGGTGCGCACCGCGCCGGGCTTTGCCGGACCCGTCATTGCGCCCCATAACGCCAAGCCTTCCGATCCGCTCCCCGTCCGTCGCCCCGCACATGCGGCTCGGGGCGCCAGCTTAGCGTGATTTACCCCCCAAACCCGACTCTCTCACCTTCCGCACATCCACCCCCTGCGCGACCGGGCAGCGCAGGCCCCGCGCCTTACCGGCCGAAATGGTCCCAACCGCCGCGCACGGGCGCGCGCCCGTCCAGGGTCACCCGCGCCTCCTCGGGGCCGGACGCCTCGTGGACCGAACCGATGACCGTCCACCCCTCGGGCGGGGCGGCGCCGGGCGGGAACGCGGCGGCGAGCGCGTGGTCCTCGCCGCCGACCGCCATCAGGTCCACGGCCGCCTCCCGGGGCGGCCGCCCCGCGCCGCCCGAGGGGTGGCCCGATGCGGCCAGCAGCTCCACGGCGGCGATCAGCTCCGGGGCGGGGACCAGGGCGTCGCGCCGCAGGTCGATCCGCACCCCGGAGGCCTCGGCGATGTGCCCGAGGTCCTGGGTGAGGCCGTCGCTCACGTCGAGCATGGCGGTGGCTCCGGCGAGGGCCGCGCGCGGTCCCTGGGCGTAGGGGGGAGACGGGGAGCGGTGCTCGGCCACCGCCGCGCGCGCGGCGTCGGCGTCGGAGCGGCCGGACTCGAAGAGGGACAGCCCGGCGGCCGAGAGCCCCAGCGGCCCGGTGACCGCGATCCGGTCGCCCGGCCTCGCCCCGCTCCTGAGCACGGGACGGGAGCCGTCCAAGGACCCCAGGGCGGTGACCGAGACGGTGAGGGTGGGCGAGCTGACGGTGTCGCCGCCGACGACGGTGCACCCGACCTCGGCGCACTCCTCGCGCACGCCCTCGGCGAACTCCTCCGCCCAGCGGACGGGGAGGTCGGTGGGGGCGGCCAGGCCGATCAGCAGCGCGGTGGTCCGCGCGCCCATGGCGGCGATGTCGGCGGCGTTCTGCGCCACGGCCTTGCGACCGATGTCGCGCGCGCGGGACCAGTCGAGCCGGAAATGCCTCCCCTCGACCAGCACGTCGGTGCTGGCCACCACGCGCCGGTCCACGGCCGAGACGATCGCGCCGTCGTCTCCGGGCCCGAGGATTACATCGTCCGTCTCGGGGAATCTGGCCGTCACGCGCGCGATCAGGCCGAATTCGCCCAGGTCCCCAATGGTGCTCGACACAGCCCTCAGGGTACGGTGACCAATCCGGCGCAGTGGTCGAGGGCGTGTTGACCCGCGCGTACCCCGTCGAAATCGGCGCGCGGCCCCATCCGGACGCCGTCGCCGTATCCGCATGTTCTCCGGATGACCTGGGAGGGTTCCACCATGGTGCAGGCCTATGTTCTCGTGCAGACCGAGGTCGGCCGGGCCGGTGATCTGGCGGAGCTCATCCGCGGGATCGACGGAGTCAGCGAGGCCGAGGACGTGACGGGCCCCTACGATGTCATCGTGCGCGCGCACGCCGACGACATCGACGCCCTCGGGCGGCTCGTGGTCGCCCGCATCCAGCGGCTCGACGGCATCGCGCGGACGCTGACCTGCCCCATCGTGCAGATCTGAGCGACCCGGGAGGGCCGATGCGCAAGGGAGCGGCGGGCGCCGCGGCCACAGGGCTGGTCCTGCTGGCCGGGTGCACCGGCGGCGGGGTGGACATGCCGGTCCCCGAGCCGGACGCCGAGACCGCGGAGCTGTGCGAGGGGCTGGCCGAGCGGCTGCCCGAGACCCTCTTCGACCAGGAGCGCACCCAGGCCCAGGCGGACTCCCCCCTGGTGGCGGCCTGGGGCGACCCGGTGATCGCTCTGCGCTGCGGGGTTCCGCGGCCCGACGCCTACCGCCCTGACTCCGAGCTGATGGTCGTGGACGAGGTCGCCTGGCTCCCCGAGCCCCAGGACGAACCCACGATGTACACCGCGATGGCGCGCGAGGCCTACGTCGAACTGTCGATCCCGGCCTCCTACGGGGCCCCCGCCCAGGGGCTGGTAGCGATCAGCGAGGCGATCTCGGCCGAGATCCCGGCGCTGCCCCCCGGCGAGTACTGACCCGCCCCCTCTCCTCCGTCCCGGCGCCGGCGACCGGCCCGCAGTCGACGGAGGCGGATGCTGAGGCGTCCGTCACCCCCCGCGGCCCGCCCAGGGCGCCCCCCGATTCGCTCCGGCCGCGGGCCCCGGCGCGCAACGGCACCGGAAAAATCCGCATCGCCCCTGGTAAAGAGCGGCCCGCCGGTGCGGCGCCCGCGGCCGGGCCCGCCTATCGTCGTCCTCGGACCCACCCTGCGACCGCAGGCGGGGGCGGCCCCTCGGTGGATCTACTACATCCCGTAGCACTACGCTGTGTCGTACTACGACTTGTCGGTCCATTGCTGGCTGGAGAGGCGCATGGAAGCACTCGACCTGGCTCGGTGGCAGTTCGGTATCACCACCGTCTACCACTTCCTGTTCGTACCGCTGACGATCGGCCTGTCGGTCATCGTGGCCTCCCTCCAGACCGCCTGGTATCGGACGGGCAGGCACGAGTACCTGCGCGCCACCAAGTTCTTCGGCAAGCTCTTCCTGATCAACTTCGCCATGGGCGTGGTCACCGGGATCGTGCAGGAGTTCCAGTTCGGCATGAACTGGAGCGAGTACTCCCGCTTCGTCGGCGACGTCTTCGGCGCACCGCTGGCCATGGAGGCGCTGCTCGCCTTCTTCCTGGAGTCCACCTTCATCGGGCTGTGGATCTTCGGGTGGGACCGGCTCCCCCGCGGCGTGCACCTGGCCTGCATCTGGCTGGCCGCGATCGGCACCAACCTGTCGGCCTACTTCATCCTGGCCGCCAACGCCTGGATGCGGCACCCGGTCGGGTTCACGGTCAACCCCGAGAACGGCCGCACCGAGCTGACCAGCATCGGGGCCGTCCTGGCCAACCCCCAGGCCTGGTCCACGTTCCTGCACGTGGTCTCGGCCGCCTTCATCACCGCCGGGCTGTTCGTCGCCGCCGTCAGCGCCTTCAAGCTCTGGCGCGCCCGCCGGCACGGCGACACCGGGGAGAAGGGCGTCGAGCCGCCCGCCGGCGACCACGAGCTGTTCCGCAAGACGCTGCGCGCCGGCATGGTCGTCACCCTGCTCGCCGGGATCGTCGTCGTCTACTCCGGCGACCACCAGGCCAAGCTCGCCGCCGAGTACGAGCCGATGAAGCTGGCCGCCGCCGAGGCCCACTGGGAGACCGAGGAGGGCGCGCCCTTCTCCACCTTCGCCGTGGGCGACACCGACAGCGGCGTGAACACCATCGACATCACCATCCCCCGCGTGCTCAGCTTCCTGGCCACCGGCACCATCGACGGCACCGTCCAGGGCATGAACGACCTCCAGGAGCAGTACGAACAGGAGTACGCCGAGTACGGGGACGTGGACTACATCCCCAACGTGTTCATCATGTACTGGTCGTTCCGCCTGATGATCGGGTTCGGCCTGTTCGGGGTGGCCGTCTCCGCGCTCGGGCTGTGGCTGACCCGCAAGCGCCGCCTGCCCCGGACCCGCTGGTTCTACTACGCGGCCGTGGCCGCGCTGCCCGCCGCGCTCACGGCCAACATCCTCGGCTGGGTCCTCACCGAGATGGGCCGCCAGCCCTGGACGGTGCACGGGCAGCTGCTGACCGCGCACAGCGTCTCCCCCGGCGTCAGCCTGGGCCAGGTGGCCCTGTCGCTGACCGTATTCACCCTCATCTACGGCGTGCTCGCCGTCGTCGAGGCCGGGCTGCTGTGGCGCTACGTCAAGGGCGGCCCCTCGCACGTGGTGCCCGAGCCCGAGGAGGGCGAGGACACCGGCGACGTTCCCGCCTTCGTCTACTGACCCCCCGCCCGCGCCCGCGCTAGGAGACCTCAGACATGGATCTGGCAACCGTCTGGTTCATCGCCATCGCGGTCCTGTGGACCGGCTACTTCATCCTGGAAGGGTTCGACTTCGGTGTGGGGATCCTGCTCCCCGTCCTGGGCAGGCGCGACGTCGACCGGCGGGTGATGATCAACGCGATCGGCCCGATCTGGGACGGCAACGAGGTGTGGGTGATCACCGCCGGCGGCGCCATGTTCGCCGCCTTCCCCGCCTGGTACGCCACCGCCTTCAGCGGCTTCTACCTGCCGCTTCTGCTGATCCTGCTGGCGCTGATCGTGCGCGGTGTGGCCTTCGAGTACCGCGGCAAGGGCGACACCGACCGCTGGCGCGCCTGGTGGGACCGGGCCATCTTCTGGGGCAGCGCCCTGCCCGCGTTCCTGTGGGGCCTGGTCTTCGCCAACATCGTGCGGGGGATGCCGGTCGACGGCGACGAGATCCTGCGCGCCGGGGTGATCGACCTGCTCAACCCCTACGCGCTGCTGGGCGGGCTGACCACGCTGTCGCTGTTCATCCTGCACGGGGCGCTGTTCCTGACCCTCAAGACCGGCCAGCCGGTGCGCTCCCGCGCGCGCACCGCGGCGCTGCGCACCGCCTGCGTCGCCGTGCCGGCCGGGGCGGTGTTCCTGGTCTGGACGCAGCTGGCCCACGGGAAGACCTGGACGTGGCCGGTCGTGGCCGTCGCCGCGGCCGCACTGGTCGCCGGCGTCGCCCTGGCGCTGCGCGGCTCGGAGGGGCGCTCCTTCGCCTGCACCGCAGCGACCATCGGCCTGGCCTCGGTGACGCTGTTCGGCTCGCTCTTCCCCGCCGTGCTGCCCTCCACCCTCGACCCGGCCTTCGACCTGACCGTGGCCAACGCGTCCTCGGCGCCCTACACCCTGACCGTGATGAGCTGGGTCGCGGCGGTGTTCCTCCCGGTGGTGATGGGCTACCAGGCCTGGAGCTACTGGGTCTTCCGCAAACGGGTGACCCGCGAGCACATCGAGCCGGTGCCCGCCTATGGTGGCGGAGACGGGCAGGACCAGGCTCCCGCCCCCGCCGAGTAGCACCGGCGCACCACCGAAGGGAACGGACCTGCAATGCGCCCCCTCGACCCGCGTCTGGTCCGGACGGCCTCGGCCGTCCGCGTGCACCTCGCCGTCGCCGTGGCGAGCGGACTGCTCACCACCGCCATGGTGCTCGCCCAGGCCTGGCTGCTGGCCTACACGATCGCCGGCGCCACCCGCGGGCTCGGGCTGGACGTCCTCTCCTGGGCGATCGCCGCCGTGGCCGCGGTCGCGATCGCCCGGGCGGCGCTGTCCTACGGCGCCGAGACCGCCGCCCTGCGCTCCGCCGCGCGCGCGAAGTCCCAGCTTCGCCGCCGCCTGGTCGCCCACGTGACCGGGACCGGGGCCGACCCGGGCGGTGAACCGGGGGACTCGCCTCCCCCGGACGGCGGGACGGTCCGATCGTCAGGGGGGACCGCCACCGCCGGGACGGGCACGGCCGGCGCCGGAGAGGTCGCCACGCTCGCCACGCGGGGCCTCGATGCGTTGGACGACTACTTCGCCCGGTATCTCCCGCAGCTGGTGCTGGCCGTGCTCGTCCCCCTGGCCGTGCTCGCCGTGGTGGCGGGCGCGGACTGGATCTCGGCGGTGGTCATCGCCGTCACCCTGCCCCTGATCCCGGTCTTCATGGCGCTGGTGGGCTGGCACACCCAGGCGCGCACGCAGCGCCGCTGGCGCCGGCTCCACCGGCTCGGCGGCCACTTCCTGGACGTGGTCGAGGGCCTGCCCACCCTGGCGGTGTTCCGCCGGACCCGGGCCCAGGCCCGCATCATCCGGCGGATGACCGACGAGCAGCGCGAGAGCACCATGTCCACGCTGCGCATCGCGTTCCTGTCGGCGTTCGTGCTGGAGCTGCTGAGCACCCTGGCGGTGGCGCTGGTCGCGGTGGAGATCGGCATCCGGCTGATGTACGGCATGCTCGACTACCAGACGGCGCTGCTGGTGCTGATCCTGGCCCCCGAGGCCTACCTGCCGCTGCGCGAGGTCGGCTCGCGGTTCCACGCGAGCATGGAGGGCGTCGCCGCCGCCGAGCAGGTCTTCGCCGAGCTCGACAAGCGGGCCGAGGGCGCGCCCCGTCCGCCCGGCCCCGGCCGGGACCGCACCGCCGAGCTGCCCGGGCACGGCGTCGGGCTGCGCCTGGAGGGGGTGGGCCTGACCTACCCGGGGCGGGACGCACCCGCGCTCACCGGGGTCGACCTGGAGGTGCCGGCCGGGCGCCGGATCCTGCTGGCCGGCCCCAGCGGCTCGGGCAAGAGCTCCCTGCTCTCGCTGCTGCTGCGCTTCATCGAACCCACCGAGGGCCGCATCCTGGCGGTGTCCGCCGACGCCCCCGGGGGCGTGCCCCTGGACGAGGCCGACCCCGCCGCCTGGCGGAGGCGCCTGGCCTGGGTGCCGCAGCACCCCTACCTGTTCGACGACACCGTGGCCGGCAACATCCGGCTGGGCGCTCCGGAGGCCGGCGAGGAGGAGGTGCGCCGGGCCGCCGAACTGGCCGAGGCCGACGCCTTCATCCGGGAGCTGCCCGAGGGCTACGCCACCCGGCTCGGCGAGCGCGGGGCCCGGCTGTCGGCCGGACAGCGCCAGCGGATCGCCCTGGCCCGGGCGTTCCTGCGGGACGCCCCGGTGGTGCTGCTCGACGAGCCCACCGCCCACCTGGACCCCGAGAACGCGGCGGCGGTGCGCACGGCGGTCGCCCGGCTGCTCCAGGGGCGCACCGGCGTGGTGGTCGCCCACGACGCCGGGTGGGCCGCACACGTGGACGAGACGGTGCCCGTGCACGCGGGCCGCCTGGAGCAGGAGGCCCTGCGATGACCGCCGAGACCACCGCCCGCACCGCCCCCGGGGCCGACCCGGACCCGGCCGCCGCCCCGGGCCGCGGCCGCGACCCGCTGGTGCGGATGGTCCTGCTGGCGTGGCCGCGCGGGAGCCGGTTCGCGCTGGGGGTACTGCTGGGGTCGGTGGCCACCGGCTCGGCGGTGGCGCTGCTGGGCATCGCCGCCTGGCTGCTGGCCAAGGCCGCCGAGCACCCGCCGATCACCGCGCTGAGCGTGGCGATCGTGGCCACCCGCGCCCTGGGCGTCACCCGCGGGGTGGCCCGCTACCTGGAGCGGCTGGTCACCCACGACGCCGCCTTCCGCACCCTGGCCGACGTGCGGGTCAAGGTCTACCAGCGGCTGGCCTATTCAGAGGCCCGCCCGTCGCCCACCCCCACCCTCAATCGGGGCGCTTCGCACCACAGTCCCCGCACGTCGCCCACCCCCCCCCTCAATCGGGGCGCTTCGCACCACAGTCCCCGCACGTCGCCCACCCCCCCCCTCAATCGGGGCGCTTCGCACCACAGTCCCCGCACGTCGCCCACCCCCACCCTCAATCGGGGCGCTTCGCACCACAGCGTCGGTTCCCTCCGCTCCGGCGACCTGGTCTCCCGCCTGGTCAGCGACACCGAGGCCACCCAGGACCTGCTGCTGCGCGGGCTCACCCCGCCGCTGGTGGCCGTGCTGGCCGGGGGCGTGACCACCGCGGTGTGCACGGCGCTGCTGGCGCCCGGCGGGCTGGTGCTGGCGGCCGGGCTGCTCCTGACCGGCCTGGGCGTGCCGCTGGTCGCCGCCCGGCTGGGCCGGGCACCGGGCGAACGCCAGGCGCGGGCCCGCGGGGAGCTGTCCACCTCCCTGGTCGACACCCTGCACGGCGCCCCCGACCTGGTCGCCTACGGCGCCATGGACCGGGCGGTGCGCCGGGTGGAGGACGCCGACACCGAGCTGACCCGCCTGGCCCGCCGGGACGCCGGACTCCTGGGATTCGGCGCCGGGGCGAGTGCACTGGTCACCGGCGTGACGGTGTGGGCGTCGCTGCTGCTGGGGGTGGCCGCGGTGGACGACGGGTCGCTGCACCCGATCCCGCTGGCGGTGCTGGTGCTGACCACCCTGGCCGCGTTCGAGATCGTGCAGCCGCTGCCCGCGGTGGCCGCCCGGCTGGGGGCGCTGCGGGCCCAGGGCGCGCGGCTGTTCGACGTGCTGGACACCCCGCCCATGGTCGCGCCCCCGGACCGCCCGGCCGAGCTGCCCGAGCCGCCCCCGGCCGACCTGCGGATGCGGGGGCTCAAGGTGCGGTACGGCCCGCAGGAGCCGTGGGCGCTGCGCGGCGTGGACCTGGAGGTCCCGGCCGGGGCCAAAGTCGCGGTTCTGGGGCCCAGCGGCGCGGGCAAGAGCACCCTGGCCGAAGTGCTGCTGCGCTTCCGCGACCCCGACGCGGGCACCGTCGAGCTGGGCGGCGGCGACCTGACCGGCTACGACCGCGACGACGCCCGGCGGGCGATCGGCGGCGTGCCGCAGGATCCGCACGTGTTCGCCTCCACTCTGCGCGAGAACCTGCGCCTGGCGCGCCCCGACGCCGAGGACGGGGAGCTGTGGGAGGCGCTGGCGCGGGCGCGGCTGGACGGCGAGGCGCGGGCGATGCCGCACGGCCTCGACACCGAGGTGGGGGTGCACGGCACCCGGCTCAGCGGCGGGATGCGCAGCCGGCTGGCGATGACCCGCGCGGTCCTGGCCTCCCCGAGGATCCTGGTCCTGGACGAGCCGACGGCGCACCTGGACCCCGACACCCGCGACGCGGTGATGGCCGACGTGCTGGACGCGGCGGAGAGCGAGGGGTTCTCGACCCTGCTGATCACCCACGACCTGGCCGGACTGGAGCGCATGGACCGCATCTACGTGCTGAGCGAAGGGCGCGTCCTCCAGGAGGGCACCCCGCGCGAGCTGGCCGAGCAGGAGGGCTGGTACCGCGACGCGCTGCGCCTGGGCCCCTGAGCGGAGGCGCCGCGCCGTACGGCCACCGGCCCGGCGGCTCAGCCGTACATCCCGAACATCTCCTCGAAGCGGTTCTTGTAGCGGATCTTCAGGTTGCCGCCCTTGACCTCACCGGTCACCACGAAGTGCGGGTTCGGGCGCGCCGGGGCCGGCGGGACGCGGCTGTCGACACTTCCCCACCAGGAGGCGTCCACCCGGACGTCGGCGGTGGCGCCGTCCGGGAGCACCAGGCGCGCCTCGCCCCACGAGGAGGTCAGCGCGATCTCGGTGGTGCCGCTGAGCAGCGTCGCCGACCGGAAGTCCAGCACCGTGCTGCCCATCGGGTTGGTCACCTCGATGCGCCGGGGAGCGGTCCACTCGCCGCGGCGGACGATGGTGCCCGCCGAGGACTTGAGCACCAGGGGACGGGACGCCTCGGACGGCTCGGCGCCGCCGCTCGGGGCGAGCGGCTCGGTCCGCTCCTCGTCGGCGGGCAGGTCGGCGGTGAGGGGTTCGAGGTCGCCGTAGGTGCGGGCGGCGAAGGCGGCGTCGAGGCGCTCGTCGAGCTCCTCCAGGGTGATGCGCCCGGCGGCCGCGGCTTCGCGCAGGACCCCGGCGACGCGCTCCCGGTCGGCGTCGGCGCAGCGCATGTTCCCGTTCGGCTTCTGCTGGCTCACGGCTTCCGCTCCCCGTCCGATCCCGGTGTGCTCGGCCTCACGATAGCCGGAGCGGCGCCGCGGGCGGCGGGCCGGGGCGGGGAGCACAAACGGGCGGCGCGACGGGACCGGTCCGTGCGATGATCGGGCACCCGGGCGCCCGTGGGGCGGTCGGGGCCCCTGTCGGGGAAGGACGGGCCCCGGCAGGGGCACCGAGTGCCCCTCCAGCGCTCGTGGACCCGCCCCCGGAGCCGCCGCACGGTTCCGGGGGCGCACATCGCCCATGGAGGCGGAGCGGGGTCCGCGGCACTGCTCACGAGCAGCGTGCGAGGCGAGCCCGGCGAGAGCCCGCCGCCCCGATCGCCCAGCGGGCGCTCCGGCCGCGCCGACCGGCTCGACCGCTCCGGGCGCCCCACTCCCCTGCGGGACGCGGGGCCGCCCCACGCGAATCTCACCGGGGCGACCGGCAGTCGGACACGGCGCAGGCGGCGACGGAGCCGACGGCCGCTCAATCGGCACTCAGGCCACCCCGGCCGGCCCGCACCTCTACAGCGCAGGGGCCAGGCAGGCGGGGCCCGCCAGGACCTCCGGCCCCGGGGCACGACGCGAACGACGGCCGCGAACGCCGACCGCCGCGCTCCGGGCCCTCAGTCGGAACCCGGGCCGCTCCGGGTGGCCCGCTTCTCTGCGGGGTCGAGGAGGCCGCGGGCGGAGGCGATGCGCTCGAAGACCACGGTGCCCAGCGGGGGGATGCTCGCCGCGAGGCCGAAGAGGCCGGTCCACAGCCCCCAGCGCAGGCGGTACCAGGCCGCCGCGGCCACGACGACGTAGACGATGAAGGCGACGCCGTGGATCGGGCCGAACACGCGCACCCCGATGTCGTCCCCGACGACGACGTACTTGAAGAACATCCCGATGAGCAGGCCGACCCAGGTGAGGGCCTCGATGNGGGCGGCGGGCCGCCGGTTCGGCTCGGTGCGGGGGCGGTCGGGGCGGTCGGCACGGCGGGGCTCCAGATCGGGTCGGTGGACGGCGGGATCGTGGGGGGCGGGTGCGGCTCGTGCGCACCGTCCCCCAGTGTCGCCGAGCCCCGCGAGTGCTCCGATCCGGCCCCGCACCGAGGGCGCAGGGCGGAGACCGGGCATCGGCGCCGCCCTCGTCCCGACCGGTCCTCCGGAACCGCGGACCCGGCCCGCACCCGTGGGACCGAAACCCGGCGAGCGCGCCACCGCTCCTATGAGGTCCTGGCTGGGCTTCCCTTCCCTACTTCCCCAGTTTCGGTCTGTCGACAAATCGGTTTTCAGTCCCACGGGACCGCCACAGAACCGCAGGTCAGCGACGACGGCGAAGAAATTTCCCGCGACACTCGAAAACACCCTCGAAAACCCCAGTCCGACCTGCACGAACACCCACCCGGACAGGTGTCCCCAACGGGGTTCGGCGCGTCGTTTGCCCAAATTCCGGCGGGAGCATGTTCATAAGCGAAGGGCGCCGCGCGGGACCCGGCCGGCCCGCCCTGGCACCCACCGCTCCCTCTCAGGCGACCGGAGGCAAGAAGGACGTGCCCAAGCTCGCGATCACCCCGACGTTCCTCTCCGACTTCTCCCGGCTCGATCCCGGCGTCCGCAGCGCCGCGCTGACCGTCGTGCAGGCGTTCATGGGCGGCGACGAGAGCCGTCTGGAGGCCGTCGCCGACGCCGCCGACCCCCGGACGCGCCTGCTGCGCATCGGGCCCGAGTGGGCCGGCGTGCTGGCCCCCGGCTCCGGAGGCGGCCTGTGCCTGGTGGGACTGCGCCGGCAGGACGACGCGCTGGCGATGGCCCGCGACCGCACCGCCCCCGAGGACGGCGCCGAGCTCGCACCGGCGCCGCTGTCCGCCCCGGCCGGTGCGCCCCGCGTCACCGGCCCCGACGAGCTCGCCGCCGACCTGGGCAAGTCGTTCGACGAGTGGCAGGTCACCCTGCACCCCAACCAGCACCGCATCGTCGACGCCCGCTACGCCGGGTCGGCGCAGATCAGCGGCGGTCCGGGCACCGGCAAGACGGTGCTGGCCCTGCACCGCGCCGCCCACCTGGCCTCCCGTGAGACCTCCGAGGCCACCGAGCACCGCCGCACGGTGCTGCTGACCACCTACAACCGGCTGCTGGCCCAGACCCTGTCCGGGCAGCTCGACCGCCTGCTGCCCGACCCGCGGGTGCGCGCCCGGGTGGAGGTCGTCACCATCGACAGCCTGGCCCGCAGTATCGTCCACGAGCACACCGGGCTCATCCCCGACGCGCTCGGCCGCGACGAGCTGGCCGAGCGCTGGCGGGAGGCGGCCGCCGCCGACGGGCTGCCCTACTCGGGCCGCTTCCTGGCCGACGAGTGGGAGCAGGTGGTGCTGGCGCAGAACCTGACCCGCCTGTCGGACTACGTGCGCTGCGAGCGCAGCGGCCGCATGCTGCACCTGGCCCCCGAGCACCGGCCGCAGGTGTGGGACGCCCTGCGGCGCTACACCGCGGCGATGCGGGTGGCCGGCGAGTGGTCCTACCCGCAGACCGCCCTGACCGCCGCCGAGCACCTGGGCCGGGTGGGGCCGCGCTACCGGCACGTCGTGGTGGACGAGGCCCAGGACCTGCACCCGGCCCAGTGGCGGCTGTTGCGCGCCGCCGTCCCCGAGGGCCCCGACGACCTGTTCATCGTCGGCGACCCGCACCAGCGCATCTCCGACAACCGCGTCTCCCTGGCCTCCCTGGGGATCAACGTGCGGGGGCGCGGCCACCGTCTGCGCATGAGCTACCGCGTCACCCAGGAGATCCTCGACTGGGCGGTGCCGATCCTGGGCCGCCGCGCCGAGGTCGGGCTGGACGACGACGCCGACACCCTGACCGGGTACCGCTCGCTGCTGCACGGCCCCGAGCCGGTGCTGCGGGGCTGCCGCGACCGGGCCGACGAGCGGGCCGCGCTCGCCGAGTGGGTGCGGGTGTGGCTGGAGGCCGGCGTCGCTCCGGCATCGGTGGCGGTGGCCGGGCGCAACCAGTGGGTGGTCCGGCACATGACCAAGGAGCTGCAGGCCCGCGGCATCCCCACCGCTCCGCTGGACGCAGTGGACGCCACCCCCGCGGTGCGGGTGGGCACCATGCACAAGCTCAAGGGGCAGGAGTTCCGCTGCGTGGCGGTGGTGGGGGTGAGCGAGCCGCTACTGCCGCCCAAGGCCGCCCTGGACGCGGCCGAGGGCGACCCGGTCGCCCTGGAGCAGGTGCACCAGCAGGAGCGGAACCTGCTCTTCCTGGCCTGTACCCGCGCGCGGGACGCACTGTACGTGTCCTACGTGGGCGCACCGAGCCGCCTGGTGCCGCACGGCGTCGTCCGCTCCGCCGACGAGGAAGAGGCCGCGGCGGTCTGACAGGGGTCTCCGGGGCCGCCTGCCCGTCCGGAAGGGCCCCGGAAGACGGAACGGCCCGGCCGGGACACCGGCCGGGCCGCCCCGCGTGGGAACGGGGGCGCCACGGACAGGCACGGCCGGTCAGGCAGAACCTCCTCCAGAGCCCCTGCCCCTGCTGAAGGGACCGGAAGAGGACCCGGCTCGGCCGGCCCCGGGCGGGGCCGACCCGCGTACAGGCGCGCGCCGCCTCCGACCGGCGTCACCCTGAGCGAGCGGAACCGCCTCATTCCCCAGAACCTTCGAGAAGGCCCGCCCGCATGGGGCGGGGACGGAAGGCAGCGGACGGGTGGGATCGGCCATCGCCCGGAGCCTCCAAGGAGGCTCGCCTTGTGGGAGGAATTCACAAGTGCAGCCGACCCGGCCGGGGTTCCGGCCGGGTCGGCCCATGCATGGGCGGGGGGTTGGCGTCGGTGGGTGCCGCGCGGCCCGGGGCCGAGGGGGCGGGATCGTCCCCTGCTCGAGGTCTTCGAAGTGGGGGCGGATCCGGGACCGGGGGCGGGGAGCGGCGGCGGCCGACCGGAGGGGAGGCGATGATCCGGGAAGCGCGCCGCGGGAGCGGCCGGCCCTCAGATCTCCTCGCGGTCGGCCATCAGGTCGAGGCCGTCGACCGACAGGTGCGCGGCGTCGGCGACCGGGCGGGAGACGTCGACGTCGGTCACCACCATGTACGGCAGCAGCAGCGGCGGCGGGAAGTCCGGGGTGAAGGTCAGCTTGATGCCGAGGATCCGCACGGTCATGCGCTGGACGTGCAGCACCACCGACGAGCCGTCCCCGCCGGCCAGGTTCATCTCCGGCAGCGACAGCGACGCCCGGTTCGAGCCGTGCATCCACCACAGCTCCCCGCCGTCGACGTCGCCCTCGCGCATCACGATGCGCAGGTAGCGCTCGGGGCCGTCGGTGGCCGGGTACTCCACGACCCCGCCGAACCAGGCGCCGCGCATGGTCAGGGTGTCGGCGGTCAGGCCGGACTCGGTGTTGGAGGCGGTGAAGCGCCCATCGCCCTCCTCGACGTGCACCTCGGGGGCGCTGTCCTGCTCCTCGGCGGCCTCGCAGGCCTCGACCGCGTCCAGGAACTCCTGCTCGTCGGCGGCCACGGCGTCCTGGCCGGAGCGCAGCTCGCAGTCGGCCGGGTCGGCCCCGGAACCACCGGTGCCCTCGTCCTCCTCGGCCGCGTCCTCGTCGGCGCCGTCCTCCTCGTCCCCGGGGTCCTCTCCCCCGGGGTCCTCGGAGCCGCCGCCGTCCGGCCCGTCGGGCCCATCGGAGCCCTCGGAGCCGTCCTGCCCACCGTCCTCCGGACCGGTGGACGGCGAGGGCGAGGGCGTCTCCCCCGGCTCGGCCGGGGCGCCCTCCTCCTCGTCATCGCCGAACCAGTCGTCCCAGGGCCAGCCCCAGCCGTCCGCCGGGGCCGCCGCGGGCAGCGCCAGCACCAGTGCGAGGGGAAGCGCCACGGCGGCGTGGGCGGCGGGGCCGCCGTCCTCATCGGACCCGCCGCCCCGGCCGCGGCCCGTGTCGCCGCCCCTGCGGCGGCCGGCCCGGCGGCGGGGCGTCCGCACGGGCGACCAGGAGAAGATCATCGCCCCGCCGACGATGCCCAGCAGCATGCCGATCACGAACCCGCCGAAGTTGGCGGTGACGAACGAGGCCACCGACAGCAGACTGGAGACCACGCCGTAGAAGAGCCGCTGCTGCGGCTGCACCCAGGCGAGCACGCCCAGTGCCATCAGCAGGAGCCCGATGAGGTAGACCGAGATCCCGGCGATGCCGGCGTAGATCACCAGGTTCAGCGGCATCACCAGGGTCTGCGCCGCCGGGGCGACCATCATCTCCACTCCGGCGACGATCACCAGCAGCCCGCCCCAGAAGGGGCGGGTGCGGCGCCAGTCGCGGAAGGCGTGGAGGGCGCGGACCGCTCCGCGCCCGTTACCGGTGGTCGGGGGCATGGCCTAGTAGCACTCGTGTTCGCCGGGCTTGAGGGACAGCTTCAGGCCGGAGAGCTTCAGGCTACCGGCGTTGACCGCCCAGGACGTGATCTTCGGGTCCTGCACCGAGATCGTGTCGGACTGCAGGCCGAAGCCGCCGGCGGGTCCGGCGCCGCCCTCGGCCTTGTCCAGCGTGCTGGCGTCCCGCCCGATCTCGATGTTGGAGAAGGTCGCGTTGCCCTGCAGCTGCTCGACGTCCATGACCAGGTTGCTGCCCTCCACCGGGGTCTCCGCGCCGGCGCCGATCACCAGGGTCGCGGTGCCGATCGGCAGGTCGATCAG
Organism: Nocardiopsis halophila DSM 44494; assembly: GCF_000341245.1. Classification (GTDB taxonomy): domain Bacteria; phylum Actinomycetota; class Actinomycetes; order Streptosporangiales; family Streptosporangiaceae; genus Nocardiopsis_A; species Nocardiopsis_A halophila. Next base: position 57,105 of record NZ_ANAD01000152.1, on the reverse strand, counting down.
GGAGGACATGCACAGGTCCTTGAGTTCGGCCGTGTCGACGGTGCTCAGCCCGACGGGCCGGGCGCTGTCGTCGACCGAGGTGGCGACGTCGCCGTACTGGGTGAAGCCCTCGCCCTCCAGGGAGGCGGCGGACATCTTGAAGCTGTCGCCGGAGACCGCGAAGGAGGCGGCGAGCAGCCCCTGGGTCGTCATCATCCCCAGGATCGCGGCGGCGCCGAGGCCGGGCACGAGCGCCAGGGCGAAGCGGCGCCAGCGGGTGCCGCCGGAGGGGGCGGGCGCCGCGTCGCCGGCGGCGCCGTCGGCGGGGGTGGGCTCCTGGAGGGTGTCGTCGGTCGGGTGATCGGCCATGGGGTGACTCCTGCGTGCCGGGTCCGCAGCTCGGCGGACGGGCGGGGGGTGGGGGATCTTGCGCCGGCCACCGCCTCGCGTGTTACATGGACCACGCCTTACTCGGGGGTAGTGACGAACATTACAATAGCGAATGTCACATTTCCAAGTGCTCGATTCGCCGCACGGACGCAACGAATCCGTCACGACAGCGGTGGGTCCCCCCGACGAAGGAAAGGTGCCCCGTGGCTTCCGAAAGCGCCGACAGCACCGCGACCGCCCCTGCGCCCGCCGCCTCCGAACGCCGCTACGACGTGCTCGTCATCGGATCGGGCTTCGGCGGCGCGGTCAGCGCCCTGCGCCTCACCGAGAAGGGCTACCGCGTGGGGGTCCTGGAGGCCGGCCGCCGCTACACCTCCGAGACCCTGCCCACCGGCTCCTGGGACCTGAAGAACTTCCTCTGGGCGCCCTGGCTGGGAATGTACGGAATCCAGCGCATCCACGTGCTGCGCGACGTGATGATCCTGGCCGGCGCCGGTGTCGGCGGCGGATCGCTCAACTACGCCAACACCCTCTACGAGCCGCTCGACGACTTCTACGACGACCCGCAGTGGCGCGGCATCACCGACTGGCGCAGCGAGCTGGCCCCCTACTACGACCAGGCCAAGCGGATGCTGGGCGTGCGCACCAACCCCACCATGACCCCCTCGGACGTGCACCTGAAGGAGGTCGCCGAGGACATGGGGGTGGGCGGGAGCTTCCACCTGGCGCCCGTGGGCGTCTTCTTCGGCGACGGCCGCGACGCCGACGGCGCGGCCTGCGGCGCCCCCGGCGAGCGGGTGAAGGACCCCTACTTCGGCGGGGCGGGCCCCGAGCGCCGCGCCTGCACCGAGTGCGGCGAGTGCATGACCGGCTGCCGCCACGGCGCCAAGAACATGCTCACCGAGAACTACCTGTACTTCGCCGAGAAGGGCGGCGCCGCCATCCACCCGATGACCACCGTGGAGCGGGTGCGCGAGCTGCCCGGCGGCGGCTACGCCGTGGACACCCTCACCACCGGGGCCGGACGCAGACGCGCCAACGCCCGCACCTTCACCGCCGACCAGGTCGTGGTCGCCGCCGGCACCTGGGGCACGCAGAACCTGCTGCACCGCATGCGCGACTCCGGCCTGCTCCCCCGCCTCTCCTCCCGCCTGGGCACGCTGACCCGCACCAACTCCGAGTCCCTCGGCGGCGCCATGACCGCCGACATGGACCACCCCGAGGACTTCTCCCAGGGCGTGGCCATCACCTCCTCCATGCACCCCGACCCCCGCACCCACGTGGAGCCGGTCCGCTACGGCAAGGGCTCCAACGCCATGGGGATGCTCGCGACCATCCAGGTCCCCGGAGGGGGCCGGGTGCCCCGCTGGCTGCGGTTCCTGGGCCTGGCCGCGCGCCACCCCTACGTCTTCGCCCGCAGCCTGTCGGTGCGCCGCTTCAGCGAGCGCGCCATCATCGGCCTGGTCATGCAGTCCCTGGACAACTCCCTGACCACCTACACCCGGCGCGGCGCCTCCGGACGCACGGTGCTCAGCTCCCGCCAGGGCCACGGCGACCCCAACCCGACCTGGATCCCGCAGGGGCAGGAGGTGCTCTCCCGGCTCGCCGAGAAGATCGACGGCTTCCCCGGCGGCACCGTCGGCGAGGTGTTCAACATCCCGCTCACCGCGCACTTCCTCGGCGGCTGCCCGATCGGCGACTCCCCCGACAGCGGCGTGGTCGACCCCTACCACCGCCTCTACGGCCACCCCGGCGTGCACGTGGTCGACGGCTCGGCGGTCTCGGCCAACCTCGGCGTGAACCCCTCCCTGACCATCACGGCCCAGGCCGAGCGGGCCATGTCCTTCTGGCCGAACAAGGGCGAGGAGGACCCCCGCCCCGCCCCCGGCCAGGGCTACCGCACCGTGGCCCCGGTGCACCCGCACTCCCCCGCCGTGCCGCCGGGCGCCTTCGCCGAGCTGCGCTTCTCCCGCCCGCTTCCGATCACCCCGGTCCCTTCGGGGAAGGCCGCCGCATCCGGGGAATGATCCCCCACGGCCCGCTCCTGCTCACCGGTAGGAGGACGCGAGGAGCGGCACGTCCCCGTCCCCGGCCCTGCCCGCGCCCCGACCGCGGAAGCGGCCCGCACCCCCGAGGACCCGCATGACCCCACTGCGCCACGCGGCCGACCTGACCCGGACCCTGACCACCCCCGACGGGGCCGAGCTGCGGATGCGCATCCGCGGCCCGGCCCGGGCCGCGTGCACCGTGGTGCTCACCCACGGCCTGGGCCTGACCTGCGACACCTGGGCCCCGCACGCGACCCGGCTGGCCTCGGGGAGCGGCGGGCGGCTGCGCGTGGTCCGCTGGGACCTGCGCGGCCACGGCGGCTCCGGCCGCGGCACGGCGCGGTGGGGCCTGCGGCTGCTCGCCGACGACCTGGCCCGGGTGGTCGGCGCCTGCGCCGCGGACGGCCCGGTGGTGCTCGGCGGGCACTCGCTGGGCGCGATGGCCGCGGTCCGGCTGGCCGCCGACCGGCCCGAGCTGTTCGACGGGGCGACCAGGACGGCAGGGACGGCAGGGCCTGAGGGGGCGGACGGAAGGGACGGGACGGTCGCCGGCGTGCTGCTGGCCGCCGGTTCCGCGGCGGGACCGGGCACGGCGGCGCCCCGGTCCCGGCCCCGCGACCGCCTGGGCGGCGCCGCCCAGGCGGCGGGGGTGCGCCTGGCTCGGTCGGCCCCCCGGGCGGCCGACGGGCTGCGCCGCCTGCTCCCGCCCGGGCTGCCCGCCTTCCGGGCCGCCGTGCGCCGGGCGGGGTTCGGACGCAGGGGCGGCACACCGGAGCTGGCGCCGCAGGTGGCGCTGTGCGCGCAGCAGCTGCAATCGACCCCGGCGGACGTGCTGGCCGCGGGCCGGGAGGCGATCGCCGCGCACGACGTGCGGGGCCGGCTGGCGGCCCTGGAGCGGGTGCCGGTGGTGCTGCTGTCCGGGGAGCGCGACCGGCTGGTCGGGGAGCGCCACCGGCGGGCGCTCGCCCGTGAGCTGCCCGGAGCCGAGGAGGACGTCGTTCCCGGGGCCGGCCACATGGTCCCGGCCGAGGAGCCCGAGCGGGTCTGCGCCCACCTGGCGCGCCTGGCCGGAGTCGGGCTGGGGCCCGAGGGGTGAGCGCCCCGCCCCGCGTTCCGGGGCGCGGCGGGCGGAGGAGCGCCCATACGGCGCAGACGACGCAGACGACGCAGGCGGAGAGGAAGTTCCGGCGACTGTCCGGAAACGGCCCCGCACGTGCGGACGGGTCAGGACAATGGAGTCCCAGGCCGCCGACATGCCGGAGAAACAGGAGGCGACCGCCTTGAGGGGCGATCAGCGCGCTCTGGGCCGCGCGGGCGGGGCTCCCCGGGCGGACCGCCGCTCCGGCGGCGGTCGGGCCGCGCCACCGCCCCCGGCGCCCCCGGGCGCGCCCCCGCAGGTCCTGCGCGCACCCCCGGGACCGGGTCCCGTACCGGCCCGTCCCTGCGGGGCGCGCACGGGAGGGGAGGACGGGCGGCCGACGGGGCGCACGGCCCTGCGGTCGGCCGTGCCGCGCCCCGCCGGCGGCTCAGGCGGGCTTGGGCTCCTTGCCGCTGGAGATGTGCTCCAGCACGTCGGAGAAGTGCTCTCCGATCACCTCTTGGATGTGGCGGGCCATGGACCGGGCCAGCATGGCGTCCACGGCGGTCTCCGCCAGGGGCCGCAGGCGGCGCACCAGGTCGGCCGCCTGGGCGATGTCCTCGCCCTGCAGGAGGCCCTCGGGCGCGTGCTCGGTCAGGATGTGGTCGGCGATCTCGCGGACCAGCTCCTCGGAGGCCTCGTCGATGTGCCCGCTCAGCCGCTCGGCCACGTCGAGCACGCGCGAGACCGGCATGCCGGCCGCGGCCAGCTCGGCCCCGGCGTGCAGCAGCCGCGGGCTGGGCGCCCGGAACCGCTCCCCGTCCGGCTCCAGGAGGCCCATGGCCAGGGCGCGCTCGATGTTCTCGTCGGTGACGTCCCCCCGGAAGAGCTCGACCAGTTCGTCGAAGGTCAGGTGCGCGGGGATCTCGTCGGACCAGGGGTCCCCGACCGCCGACTCGAAGCCGAGCACGTCGTTCAGGTCCCCGCCCCGCTCCCAGACCGAGACCAGCTCGCTGATGTTGGCGAAGGTGTACCCCCGCCGGAGCAGCTGCGCGATCAGGCGCAGGCGGGCCAGGTGGGCCTCGGTGTAGATGCCCACCCTGCCCTCTCTGCGGGGCGGGGAGAGCAGGCCCCTGTCCTGGTACACCCGCACGTTCCGCACGGTGGTGTCGGCGAGGCGCGCCAGCTCGTCGATCCGGTATTCGGCCATGCCTCCACCCTAGGGAAATTCGGCCGCCCGCACGACTACTCCCTCTTGCACTGTGACAATGCTCGTTGTAACGTTCCGGCAAGACATGTGGAGGAGATCACATATGCCCCGATCCCCCCTGGGCGCCCTGAACGGCCGGCGCGTGCTGGTCACCGGAGCCTCCGGCGCCTTCGGCTCGGCGTCCCTGCAGGTGCTGCGGCACCTGGGCGCTGAAGCGGTCGGCCTGGACCGCAAGCCCGACGACGCCGGCCGGGTGCTCGCCTGCGACGTGACCGACGAGGACGCGGTCCGCCGCGCCGTCGGCGCCGCGACCGAGCGGCTGGGCGGGCTCGACCGGCTGATCCACTTCGCCGGGGTGGGCCCGGCCGTGGACCTGGGCGCCATGCCCGACCAGTGCGTGCGCGAGGCCCTGGAGGTCAACCTGCTGGGCACCTGGCGGGTCACCGCCGCGGCGCTGCCCGCGCTGCTGGCCGACCGCGGACGGGTGGTCGTCACCGCCTCGCTGCTGGCCGGGCTCCCGCTGCCCTTCGCCGGGGCCTACACGGTCTCCAAGCGCGCCGTCACCGCCTACGCCGACGCGCTCCGCGCCGAGTACGGCACGCACATCGGGGTCACCACCGTGCACCCCGGCTACGTCGACACCCCCATCCACGACGACTCCCGCGCCGCGGGGGTGTCGCTGGACGGACTGGTGCCCGCCGAGCGCCTGCGCGACACGGTGCTCGCGGTGCTGCGCGCGGCGGCCGCGCCCCGCCCCGCCCGCGACGTCGCCTCGACCGCGCTGGGCAGCGCCGCCCTGCGCCTCACCCGGCACGCCCCCGGACTGGTCGACCGGGTGGCCGCCGTCGAGATCGCCGACCTGGTCCGCGAGGGCCGGCTGGCGGGCGGGGAGATCGCCCGCGGCCTGCACGAGCGGCACGGCGTCCCGATGCCCCCGGGCTAGAACACCCCCTGGCCGCCCGGCCTTCCGCCCGCACCCCGAAGGAGAACCGCCATGACCGTGCAGGCCGATCCGAAACCGACCGTCACCGACCGCGAGGACATCGCCAAGCGGCTGCTGCGCTCCTCGGCCAAGGCCTCCTACGACCCGCTCGTGGAGATCGACTGGGACGCGCCGGTGGACAAGGACCGCTACGCCATCGCCCCGCACCGGGTCTCGCTCTACGGCACCGAGCTGTGGGACCGCCTCTCCGAGGACCAGCGCAAGGAGCTGAGCCGGCACGAGGTCGCCAGCATCGCCTCCATCGGGCTGTGGTTCGAGACGATCCTCATGCAGATGCTGATCCGGCACGCCTACGACCGCGACCCCACCACCAACCACGTCCAGTACGCCTACACCGAGATCGCCGACGAGTGCCGCCACTCGGTCATGTTCGCCAAGATGACCCAGAAGCTGGCGGGCCGCCACTACCGGCCGGACTTCATCACCCACAACCTGGGCCGGGTGTTCAAGGCGATCTCCAACGGCCCGCTCACCTTCGCCGGTGCGCTGTTCGTCGAGGAGATCCTCGACCAGCTGCAGCGCGAGGGCATGGTGGACGAGACGCTGGACCCGCTGGTGCAGGCGGTCTCCCGGATCCACGTGGTGGAGGAGGCGCGGCACATGCGCTACGCCCGTGAGGAGCTGATCCGGGACTGGGACAGCCACGGCGCGGTCGCCAAGGCCTACAGCCGCTTCGTGCTGGGCCTGGTCGTCTACTTCTCCGCGACCCGGCTGATCAGCCCCGAGGTGTACCGGTCCGTGGGGCTCGACCCCAAGGAGGCGGCCCGCGCGGCCCGGCGCAACCCCCACCACATCGACACCAAGACCTGGGCGGCGCGCAAGGTGGTCGCCACCTTCGACAAGGCCGGCCTGCTCGCCGGGCCCGCCAAGTACGTCTGGCGCCGCGCCGGGCTGCTGGGACGCAAGGGCGCCCCCGCCGCCGTGGCGGCCTGACGCCCCCTGGAGCCGCCGGCCCGCGTGCCTTTCGCGCCTGAGCCCGCGGGCCGGCTTCCCCTCTCCCCTCCCTCCCCAGCACCCCGCAGCGCCGAAGGGATTTCTACGACGTGACCGAGAACGAGACCACGGCGTCCCATTTCCGGGTGGCCGTCATCGGCTCCGGGTTCTCCGGGATCGGTATGGCCGCCCGCCTCAAGCGCGCCGGCCTCAAGAGCCTGGTCCTGCTGGAACGCGCCCACGACGTCGGCGGGACGTGGCGGGACAACACCTTCCCCGGCGCCGCCTGCGACGTCCCCTCCCACCTGTACTCGCTGTCCTTCCGGCTCAACCCGGGCTGGTCGCGCACCTTCTCCGGGCAGGAGGAGATCCACGCCTACCTGCGGCAGGTCGCCGAGGAGGAGGACGTCTACCGCCACGTGCGCTTCGGGCACAGCGTCTCCGGCGCCTACTGGGAGCCCGAGGCCAACCGGTGGCGGATCGAGTGCGAGGGGCGGCCCACCGTCACCGCGCAGTTCGTGATCAGCGCCTGCGGGGCCCTGGCCGACCCCTCGGTCCCCGACATCCCCGGGCTGTCCGACTTCACGGGCACCGTGTTCCACTCGGCCCGCTGGGACCACTCCCAGGACCTGACGGGGCGCAACGTCGCCGTCATCGGCACCGGGGCCTCCGCGATCCAGTTCGTCCCGCAGATCCAGCCGAAGGTGGGGCGGCTGGACCTGTACCAGCGGACGCCCCCGTGGGTCATCCCCAAGCACGACCGGAACGTGACCCGACTGGAGAAGTGGCTCTTCCACAACGTGCCGGGGGCCCAGCAGGTGTTCCGCAAGAACATCTACTGGGGGCGGGAGTCCTACGTCCTCGGGTTCGTGAAGTACCCGGCGCTCATGAAGGGCGTGGCGGCGCTGGCCAAGAGCCACCTGCGGCGCCAGGTCACCGACCCCGAGCTGCGCGAGAAGCTCGTCCCGGACTTCGTCCCCGGGTGCAAGCGCCTGCTGCTGTCCAACGACTACTACCCCTCGCTGGACCAGCCCAACGTCGACGTCATCACCGACGGGGTCGAGAAGGTCCGCGAGAAGTCGATCGTGGCGGCCGACGGCACCGAGCGCGAGGTCGACACCATCATCTTCGGCACCGGGTTCCACGTGACCGACATGCCGGCCGCCAAGATGGTGCACGACGCCGAGGGGCTCAGTATCTGGGACCGCTGGGGGGAGGACCTCGAGGCCCTCAAGGGCACCACGGTCTCCGGCTACCCCAACCTCTTCGTGCTGGCCGGGCCCAACACCGGCCCGGGGCACACCTCGCACGTGTTCTTCCTGGAAGCGCAGATGCGGTACGTGATGTCGGCCCTGCGCTTCGCCGCGCGCAACGGCGTGGACCGGCTGGACGCCCTGCCCGAGGCGCAGAAGCGGTACGCGTCGCGGATGCAGCACAAGACCCGCAACTCGGTGTGGGTCACCGGCGGGTGCGACAGCTGGTACCTCAACTCCAAGGGCCGCAACGTCACCCTGTGGCCCGGGTTCAGCTTCGAGTACGCGCTGCAGACCCTGCGCTTCGACCCGCACAACTACCGGATCCGCAAGGAGGCCCCGCGCCGGGTGCGCGGCGGTCCGGCCGCGGGTGCGGCCGGCCCCGCTGCGGACCGGACCACTCAGGACGCGGGCGCACCGCAGGCGCCGGGAACCCCGCGCGCGGCCGAGCCCGAGGAGGTGGGCGCATGAGCGGCATGGGCGACGACGAAGAGGAGTACAGCGGTCCGGTGACCCTGCTCTTCGACGGCCGGCCGGTCGAGGCCGAGGCCTTCATCGCCGGCCACTTCGACCCGCTCACCGGCTCCTACGCCTGGGTGGGCCGGGTGTCCCCGCACGAGGACGTCGCCGCCGAGTACGCGGCCGGCAACACCTCGGTGCTGGTGCGCACCCCGGACGGGCACGAGGGGGCGGGAAGGCTCACCGAGCGGAACGTCTGGGGAGGCCACCGCCTCCAGGGCAAGGGCACCCCGCCGTTCGCGGTCCCGGTGGTCGATCCGGCGGACGACTAGGGTCCGCCCCACGGTCACTCCCCGGTGGCGCGGGGAGGCAGCGGGCGCCGGGCGGGTGGAGTGAAACGAAGGGGACCGTTCACCCGCCCGGCCGCCCGGTACACCCGGCTCTCCGGGGCCCGGGCCGCGCCCGGAGCCGCGGCCGCGCCCCTCACCAGGGGTCCTCCTGGCGGAAGAACGCGGCGCCCGCCGTCTCGGCGCGCAGCCGCGCGAAGCCCGGCTTGATCACCCGGTCGATCAGCTCCAGCCGCTCGTCGTGCGGGATGAAGGCCGACTTCATGGCGTTGACCGTGAACCAGCGCAGGGTCTCGGTCCCGTAGCCGAACTGCTCGCTCAGCCGGGCGAACTCCTCGGTCATCGAGGTGCCGTGCAGCAGCCGGTTGTCGGTGTTGACGGTGACCCGGAACCGCAGTCGCCGCAGCACCTCCACCGGGTGCTCGGCCAGCGAGGGCACGGCGCCGGTGTTGACGTTGGCGGTCGGGCACAGCTCCAGCGGGATGCGCTTGTCCCGCACGTAGGCGGCCAGCCGCCCCAGCTTGGCGGTGCCGTCCTCGGCCACCGCCGCGTCGTCGATGATGCGCACGCCCTGGCCCAGGCGGTCGGCGCCGCACCACTGGATGGCCTCCCAGATGGAGGAGAGGCCGAACCCCTCGCCCGCGTGCAGGGTGAGGTTGAAGTTCTCGCGGCGGATGTGGTCGCAGGCGCCCAGGTGCCGGGTCGGCGGGTAGCCCGCCTCGGGGCCGGCGATGTCGAAGCCGACCACCCCGGCGTCCCGGTAGCGCACCGCGAGCTCGGCGATCTCCTGGGAGTCGGCGGCCTGGCGCAGCGCGGTCAGCAGCAGGCGGACCCGGATCTCCTGCCCGAACAGGCGGGCCTTGGCCTGGCCGACGCGCAGCCCCTCCAGCACCGCGTCCACCACCTGCTCGCGGGTGAGCCCGGCCCGGGTGTGCTGCTCGGGGGCGATCTTGACCTCGGCGTAGACCACGCCGTCGGCGGCCAGGTCCTGCGCGCACTCGGTCCCGGCGCGCACCAGCGCGGGGGCGGTCTGCAGCAGGTCCAGGACCGGGTCCAGGCGGGCCAGCAGCTCCTCCTGGGAGCCGTGCGCGGCCGAGAACCACTCCTGCAGGCGGTCGGGGTCGGTGGCGGGCAGGCCCGGGTGGCCGCTCTCGGCGGCCAGGTCGACCAGGGTGCCGGGGCGCAGGCCGCCGTCCAGGTGGTCGTGCAGGAGCACCTTGGGCATGCGCCGGATGGTGTCGCGTGCGAGTCGAGTCATCGTCCTCCTTGGTGAAGCGTGCGGGAAAACCTCAGGTCACGTGCTTAAATTGCCCGAGAGTCTAGACCACCCGCGGCCGCGGACCCCCCTCCGGCGGCTGTGAGACGCCTCTCCCCCGCTCTTCTACCCGCGATCGGGGCGGCACCGTGCATGCCCGGCGGATGAGAGATTTGACGGGGGAGGAACCGGGGCGGCGCGGGGCCGCCCGGCCCAGAGCGCGCAAGGGAGCGTCCACCGTGGCTCGCATACTCGTCGTGGCCGACGACCTCACCGGGGCCAACGCCACCGGGGCCCGCTTCGCGCGGACCGGGATGCGGGCGGCCACGGTGACCCCGGAGCAGGTGGCCGCGGTGGCCGGCGAGTACGACGTGGTCGTGGCCAACCTGGACAGCCGCCACCTGACGCCGCAGCAGGCCGCCGACCTGGTGGCCGACGTGGTGGAGGCGGTCTGGCCGGTGGACCTGGTGGTCAAGCGGGTGGACAGCACGCTGCGCGGGAACGTGGGCGCTGAGGTGGAGGCGGCCTGGCGGGCGGTGCGCGAGCGGGTCCCCGAGCGCCAGGCGGTGCGGGCCCTGGCGGTGCCCGCCTTCCCCGCCACCGGCCGGGTGACCGTGGACGGGGTACAGCTGCTGGACGGGGTGCCGCTGGAGGCCAGCGAGGTCGCCGCGGACCCGTTCTGCCCGATGGACACCGGCCTGGTCGCACGGATCCTGGCCCGCCAGACCGACCTGGCGGTGCGGCACGTCCCGGCCCGCCAGGTCACCCGGGAGCTGCTGATGGCCGAGCTCACCGCCGGGGACGAGCCGATCGTGCTGTGCGACGCCGCCGACGAGGGGCGGATCGAGGACATCGCCGAGGCGGCCGCCGAGGCGCGGCGCACCGAGGGCGTGGTGTGGGTGTCGGTCGACCCGGGGCCGGCGGGGGCGGCGCTGGGGTACGCGATGCGGCTGCGCGGCCGGGCCGGGGCCCCGGGGCCGCTGCTGGCGGTGGTCGGCAGCGCCACCGAGCTGACCCGGCGGCAGCTGGAGACGGTCGCCCGCACCGGGCCGGTGCGGTTCGTGGACGTGGACCCGCTGCGGCTGGCCGACCCCGGCGACGCCCACGCCGAGGAGTTCGCCGAAGAGCTGCAGGAGCGGCTGTCCGGGGCGGTGTTCCCGGAGTTCGTGGTGGTGCGGACGCTCGCCCCGCCGGAGGGGGCGCCGGGCGCGGGTACGGCGCTGCGGGCGCTTCCCGGCCTGCTGGCCGGGGCGGTGGCCGCGGTGGTGCGCGGGGTGGAGGCCGCCTCGGGGGCGCACGCGCTGCCGACCGGGCTGTATCTGACCGGGGGCGACCTGGCGGCGAGCCTGCTGGACGAGCTGGGCGTGCGCTCGTTCGCGGTGGCCGGGGAGGTGGTGCCCCTGGCGGTGCACGGCGTTCTCGGGGGCGGCCTGCTGGACGGGGTGCCCGCGGTCACCAAGGGCGGCCTGGTGGGGGACGCGACGACGGCGGTGGAGTGCTTCGGCCGCCTGCGCCGGGCGGCCCAGGCGCGGCTGCACCAGGTCAACGCCGAGGTCCCCGAGCACGTTCTGCCCAAGGCCTGAGGCGCCCAAGGCCTGAGGCGCTCCGGACCGGGCGTCAGCCGGTTCCGTGCGCCTCACCCGGCGCCCCGCCCCGCTCCGGGGGCGCGGCCTTCGGCCCGGCCCTGAGCCCGAGGCCGCTCACCAGGGCCAGAGCGCACAGCGCGACCACGTACCCCACCACCGCGCCCCACCCCCAGGTGTCGTAGACCAGACCGCCGAGCCACCCGAAGGCGCTGGAGCCCAGGTAGTAGGCCAGGGTGTACAGGGCGGCGGCCTGGGCGCGCGCGAAGCGGCGGGCGCGGTGGCCCACCCAGGCCGAGGCGGTGGTGTGGGCCGCGAAGAAGAAGAACGTGAGCACCAGCAGGCCGGCGGCGACCGCGGAGAACGCTGGCAGCCGGAGCAGGGCGGCGCCGGCGGCCATCAGCGCCACGCACACGAGCAGCACCGGGTGGCGGCCGAACCGCTCGACGGCCCGCCCCACCGCCGCCGAGCCGACCGTCCCGGCCAGGTAGGCCGCGAAGAGGAAGGCCACCAGGGTCTGGGACAGGCCGAAGGGGGCGTCCATCATGCGGAAGCCCAGGTAGTTGTAGACGGTGACGAAGGCGCCCATGAGCAGCAGGGCGTGCGCGTAGAGGGCGAGCAGGCCGGGGTCGGCGACGGCGCCGCCGAGCCGGCGCAGCAGCCCGCCGCCGTCCGGGGGCCCGCCCCTGGCGCGCGGGCGCGGGACGAACCCCCGGGCGGGCGGGACGGCGATGAGGAAGGCCGCCAGGGCGGCGAGCGCGAGCAGCGAGTCGGCGCCCACGCCCCAGCGCCAGCCGCCGAGGTCGGCGACGGCGCCGGCGACCAGGCGGCCGGACATGCCGCCCACGGTGTTGCCGGCGATGTAGATCCCGGCGGCGCGGGACAGGTGCGCCGGGGCGATCTCTTCGGCGAGGTAGGCCATGGCGACGGCGGGCACGCCGCCGAGGAAGGCGCCCTGCAGGGCGCGCAGGGCCAACAGGGACCAGATCTCGGGGGCGAAGGGGGCGGCCAGGCCCAGCACGGTGGAGACGGCCAGGGCGGTCGACATGGTCCCGACCCGTCCGAACCGGTCGGCGACGCCGCTCCACACCAGCACGCACGCGGCGAGGCCGGCGGTGGCGAAGGAGACCGAGAGCGCGACGGTGGACGCGGCGGCGGAGAAGTCGTCGGCCATCCCGGGAAGGACCGCCTGCACGGCGTAGAGCTGCGCGAACGTGGCGATGCCCGCGGCGGTCATCGCCACCGTGACCCGCCGGTACCCGGCACTGCCCGCCCGGTGCCCCAGGGTGTCCCGCCCGGCGGCCACTGATTCGTCCACTCATCCGACGTTAGACCGCGACCCCCTCCCCGGCCCACCCCGCCGGGGTCGGCCGGGAGGTATCTCACATCCGCTCACGCGGATTCACACGCCCGCCCGGCGGCGCCCGCCGTTGACANAGCCAGCCGATCGGCTGCCTAATTTAAGAGGCAGCCAAAAGGCTGCCTATCGGGAGAGCGGGGATGGACGAGGTATTCAAGGCCCTGGCCGACCACGGCCGCCGCACGCTGCTGGACAGCCTCAACGCCCGCAACGGGCAGACCCTGCGCGAACTGTGCTCGGAGCTGGACATGGCGCGCCAGTCGGTGAGCAAGCACCTGGCCGTACTGGAGGCGGCCGGCCTGGTCACCACCGCCCGGCGCGGCCGGGAGAAGCTGCACTACCTCGACGCCGGGCCGATCAACGCCATCGCCGAACGCTGGATCAGCCGCTACGACCGCGAGCGCGCACGCGCGCTCGCCGACCTGAAGCACGCCCTGGAGGACGCCGCCATGGACAGCACCGCGTTCGTCTACACCGCCTACATCAAGACCACGCCGGAGCGGCTCTGGCAGGCCCTGACCGACCCGGCCTTCACCCGCCGCTACTGGGGCCTGGAGTTCTCCACCGAGTGGTCCGCCGGATCGGCCATGGCCTGGGAGCAGCAGGGCGCGAAGATCGTCCACCCCGAACAGGTCGTCCTCGAATCCGAGCCCTACCGGCGGCTGTCCTACACCTGGCACACCTTCACCCCGGAATGGGCCGAGGCGGTCGGGATCGACGAGGACACCCGGGCCGCCCTGGCCGCCGAGCCCCGGTCGAAGGTCGCGTTCGAGATCGAGCCCGCCGGGGAGACGGTCAAGCTGACCGTCGTCCACGACGGCTTCGCGCCCGACAGCACCCTCCGCGGGATGATCCAGGAGGGCTGGCCCGGCGTCGTCTCCGGCCTGAAGACCCTGCTGGAGACCGGAGAGGCCCTCCCGACCCCCGAACCCGAGGGCCAGAGCGGGTGACCGCTGCTCCCCGGCCCGTGCGCACCGGCAGAGTCCGGAGCGCACGGGCCGCCGGGACGCCGGCCGCCCGTGCCCCCGGGGTCCTGTGGCCGCGCGTCCGCCGGAAAGGGCCGGCACACGCGGCGCCGCGATCCGGCACGACCTGACGCTCGGTGCCCCGCTCAAGCGGTCATCAGGCGCCTGCGACCGCCGACCGGTGCGGACACCTCCCCCGACGATCCGGGGGCCGAGGGCGGCGGGAGGGCGGCGGGCCGTCTTCCCGGGCGGGCCTCGCCGTCTACTCCCCCGGGCGGACGGAGCGGTGCTCGCGGGCGCTCTTGCGGGCGGCCTCGATGACCTCCAGGCCGTGAATGACCTCGTGCGGCTCGACCGGGACCGGGTCGCCCTCGCCCACGGCCTCACGGACGCCCTCGTAGAACGCGGGGTAGCAGCCGCGCTCGGAGGGGACGCGCCGGAGGTCGTCCCCGGCGCCGACCAGGCCCCAGGCCTCCTCCGGCTCGACGCCCCAGTCCTCGGCGGTCGGCTCCTCTCCCGCCGTCAGGCGCGCCTCCTGGGAGTCCATGCCCTCGATCGTGAACCCGGCCGCGTCGCCCAGCACCCGGAACCGGGGCCCGGGCCGCGCGGCCAGGGCGCCCATCCACAGGTGGGAGCGGACCCCGCCGCCGTGGGTGAGCGCGAGGAAGGCGTCGTCGTCGGCGACCACCCCGGGGCGGCGGGCGTCCAGCTCGGCGTAGACGTGCTCGACGGGGCCGAAGAGGTTCACGGCCTGGTCGATCAGGTGCGGCCCCAGGTCGAAGAGGGTCCCGGCGCCGTCGTCGGCGGCACCCCGCTCGCGCCAGGTCCCCTTGGCCTCCGGGCGCCACCGCTCGAACCGGGACTCGAACCGGTGCACCCGCCCGAGGGCGCCCTCGTCGATCAGCTTCCAGAGGGTCAGGAAGTCGGCGTCCCAGCGGCGGTTCTGGTAGACGGTCAGCACGTGGCCCAGCTCCTCGGCGAGCTCGGTGAGCCCGCGGGCGCGGGCGGCGTCGAGCGCGAAGGGCTTGTCGACCACGACCGACATGCCGGCCTTCAGCGCGGCCTCGGCGAGCGGGGCGTGCGTGTCGTTCGGGGTGGTCACCACCGCGATCTCGAACTCCGCGGCCCTGTTCCACAGCTCGTCCGCCGAGGCGATGACCTCGGTCCCGGGGTAGCGCCGGTGCACGGCCTCCTGGCGCTCGGGGTTCCCGGTGACCACGGCGGCGAGCCGCAGTCCGGGGGTGGCCTCGATGAGCGGCGCGTGGAACACCTCCCCGCCCTTGCCGTATCCGAGCAGTGCCACGTGCAGTTCCGGGCCGGAGTGGGCGTTCGCTGTGGTCATGGGGCCAATCTAAGGGAGAGGGAGGCCCCGCCCGTACGGACGCCCGCCCCCGGATGCGGCCGTCGACGCGCCGGGGCCGCTCCCGGGCCTCCATGCTCGGCGGGGAAGAGGACGCAGTGCTGTGGACAGGCTCCGTCCGGATTCCGCGAACGCCGGACACCCCGTGTGCCGGACCGCTAGTGACCTGCCGTCCTTGAAGAAGCGAGACGAAGGAGAGCGATGTCCGTACTGCTCGATCCGGACGATCGCGGTTACCGTGAAGACATGGACAAGCGCATCGGGTTCGGCAGCGTCTCCCCCTCCGGCCACGCACTCACCGTGCCGTCCGAGGTGTGGGCGGCATTGGAGCTCGACAACCCCGACGCGGTCGTCGAGTACATCGAGCGCGAGGGCGAGATCGTGCTCCGGCCCCGTGTCGCGGTCCACCCGGACGACGCCTGGTTCTGGAGCCCGGAAAGCCAGGCCGCCGAGCAGGAGGCCGAAGAGGACCTCGCGGCCGGCCGCTACACGACCTTCCAGAACGAGGAGGAGTTCCTCGCCCACCTCGAGAAAGTGGCGGAGCACGGCCCCGAGGAAACCGGGTGAAGTTCCGTACGTCGAGTACCTTCGAGCGCCAGTTCCTCCGCCTTCCGGAACAGCATGGGGCCCAGTTCCGCCGGGCCGTGCACGAGCACTTCCTCCCCGCCCTCAAGGCCGGCGCTCTGACGGGTGACCCGCCGTGGCCGGTCCGCCTCCGCATCCACCGACTCCGTCGGCGGGAAATCTATACGCTCACCTGGAGTTTCAGTGGGCCCGACGGCCGGGCCACCTTCCACCTCGAGAAGGACGAGGACGGGGATCCCCTCCTCGTCTGGCGCCGCATCGGCGACCATTCGATCTACAAGGACCCCTGACGGACGCCGAGGGGCCGCCGCCCTGCCCGGGCGGCGGCCCCGTTCTCGGCGGTCCGCCCCTGCGGCGTGGTCAGGCCGCCACCGAGTGGGCCTCCTCAGCGGTCGCGGCGGGCTCCAGGGCCAGGCGCAGCACCTCGCGGACGTCGGCCACGGGGTGGACGTCGAGCTCGGCGAGGACGTCGTCGGGGACCTCGTCCAGGTCGGGCTCGTTGCGCGCCGGGATGAGCACCGTGGTGATGCCCGCCCGGTGCGCCGCCAGCAGCTTCTGCTTGACCCCGCCGATGGGCAGCACCCGCCCGGTCAGCGAGACCTCGCCGGTCATGGCCACCTCGGAGCGCGCCGGACGGCCCGACAGCAGGGAGGCCAGCGCCGTGGTCATGGTCACGCCCGCGCTGGGGCCGTCCTTGGGGATGGACCCGGCCGGGACGTGGACGTGCACGCCGCGGTCCTTCAGGTCGCCCACCGGCAGCTCCAGCTCCGCGCCGCGCGAGCGCAGGTAGGACAGGGCGATCTGGGCCGACTCCTTCATCACGTCGCCGAGCTGCCCGGTCAGGGTGACCCCGCCCGCCCCGGACTCGGGGTCGGCCAGGGAGGCCTCGACGAAGAGAACGTCCCCGCCGGCGCCGGTGACGGCCAGCCCGGTGGCCACCCCCGGGACCGAGGTGCGCTCGGCCGACTCCGGGGTGTGCCGGGGCCGCCCGAGGTAGCCGGTCAGGTCGTCGGCGNGCCCCCCCGCCAGCCGCTCCCCCTCCAGGGCGTCCTGCGCGGCGATCTTGCGCAGCACGCGGGCGATGGACCGCTCCAGGCCGCGCACCCCCGCCTCGCGGGTGTACTCGGCCGCCAGCCGGCGCAGCGCCCCGTCCTCGAAGGCGACCTCGCCGCCGTCGAGCCCGGCCTTGTCCAGCTGCCGGGGCAGCAGGTGGTCCCGGGCGATGGAGACCTTCTCCCGCTCGGTGTAGCCGTCCAGCTCCACCAGTTCCATCCGGTCCAGCAGCGGCCCGGGGATGGTCTCCAGGGTGTTGGCGGTGGCCAGGAAGACCACGTCCGACAGGTCGAGGTCGACCTCCAGGTAGTGGTCGCGGAAGGTGTGGTTCTGCGCCGGGTCGAGCACCTCCAGCAGCGCGGAGGTGGGGTCGCCGCGGAAGTCGGCACCGACCTTGTCGATCTCGTCGAGCAGCACCACGGGGTTCATCGAGCCGGACTCGCGGATCGCCCGCACGATGCGGCCGGGCATGGCGCCCACGTAGGTGCGCCGGTGGCCGCGGATCTCGGCCTCGTCGCGCACGCCGCCCAGCGCCACCCGGGTGAAGGTGCGGCCCATGGCTCGGGCCACCGACTCGCCCAGCGAGGTCTTGCCGACGCCGGGCGGGCCGACCAGGGCCAGGACGGCGCCGCTGCGCCGGCCGCCGACCACGCCCATCCCGCGCTCCTCGCGGCGCTTGCGCACCGCCAGGTACTCGGTGATGCGCTCCTTGACGTCGTCGAGGCCGGTGTGGTCGTCGTCCAGGACGCCGCGCGCCCCGGCGATGTCGTAGGAGTCGTCGGTGCGCTCGTTCCACGGCATGTCGAGGACGGTGTCCAGCCAGGTGCGGATCCACCCGGACTCGGGCGAGGAGTCCCCGGCGCGCTCGAGCTTGTCGACCTCCTCCAGCGCGGCCTTGCGCACGTGGTCGGGCAGGTCGGCGGCCTCGACGCGCTCGCGGTAGTCGTCCTCCTCGCTGCCGGGCCGCCCGTCGAGCTCGTTGAGCTCCTTGCGGATGGCCTCCATCTGGCGCCGCAGCAGGAACTCGCGCTGCTGCTTGTCGACGCCCTCCTGGACGTCCTTGTCGATGGTCTCGGCCACGTCCAGCTCGGCCAGCGCCTCGCGGGTCCACTCGGTCAGCCGGCGCAGCCGCTCGGCGACGTCGTAGGTCTCCAGCAGCGCCAGCTTCTGCTCGGTGGTCAGGAAGGGGGAGTAGCCGCCGCGGTCGGCCAGCCGGGCCGGGTCGTCGGTCTGCTGGATGGTGTCGATGGCCTGCCAGGCGCCCCGCTTCTGCAGGTAGGAGGCGGCCAGGCCCTTGTACTCGCGGGCCAGCTCGGTCACCTTGCCGGGGTAGCCGCCCTCGGGCGCCTCGTCGGTGTGGACCTCGGCCGACACCCACAGTGCCGCGCCGGGGCCGGTGGTTCCGCTGCCGACGCGCGCGCGGCCGGTTCCGCGGAGCACGGCGGCGGGGTCGCCCTGGGGCGTGCGGCCCACCTGCTCGACGACGGCGACCGTGCCGGTCCCGGTGTGGGTTCCGTCGATGCGCGGAACGATCAGCACCCGCGGCTTGCTCTGGGAGCGGATACCGGGGACCTGGGCGCCGTCGTCGTGTCCGGCGCGCGCGGCGTCGATGGCGGCGCGGACCTCGGAATCGGAGATGTCCACCGGCACGACCATGCCGGGGAGCACGACGTCGTCGTCGAGGGGGAGCACCGGCAGGGTGACGCCGGTCTGCGCTTCAGTCATCGGACCCTCCTTGTTGAGTCACTATCACTCAATAAACAAGAGTCCGGTTTTCTTCCCGGGCGCGTGTTCGCCGTGAGCGATCACCCGAACGGCCGCGCGGAGAGCGGCGCACACCCCGGTGAACCGGCGGCACCCCCGCGCTCTTCCGTGAGGGGCGGCGCTATCCCCCCGCCCGCGCCACTCTCGGTATGCGGTCGACCGACCACAAAAGGATCATCCGACGAGTGTGACCCGCACCACTCCCCCGCACCCCGCTCGACCTGCACCGTAACTGAACCGTTGCGGACAGGAACCGGCCCCGCTCTGGACATCGGGGCCTACGGCGACTTGGATCAGGGGTCCCGGTCTATACCAGTTCCGGGCGTCCATGGAGGTGCTGCATGGCCCCGTCCCCGACCCCGACGACGACGTCCCCGCCCGCGCGCCGCCCGGCCCCGGCGGCCGCGCGCAGATCCGCCCGGGCGGCCGGAGCCGCCCTGCTGCCCCTGGCCCTGCTGGCCTCCGGCTGCGGCTACCTCGCCGGGGAGCAGGGCGGCGGCGCCGACCCCGGATCGGCCGCCTGCGAGCCCTACGCCCAGTGGCAGGACATCGGCGGAACCGTGGAGATGTACGGCCCCATCCGCGAGGAGGAGGGCGAGCGGCTCCGGCAGGCCTGGCAGGAGTTCAGCGACTGCACCGGGATCGAGATCGCCTACGAGGGCAGCGGCGACTTCGAGGCGCAGATCCAGGTCCGGGTGGACGGCGGCAACGCCCCCGACATCGCGATCTTCCCCCAGCCCGGCCTGCTCGCCCGGTTCGTGGACTCCGGCGACGCTCTGCCGCTGCCCGAGGGCGCCGCCGGCCTGGCCGAGGAGGGCTGGAGCGAGGACTGGCTGTCCTACGTCGAGCACGACGGCGAGCTGTACGGCACCCCGCAGGCCTCCAACGTCAAGTCGCTGGTGTGGTACTCGCCCGCGGTGTTCTCCGAGAACGGCTACGAGACCCCGCAGAGCTGGGACGAGATGATCGACCTGTCCGACGCCATGGCCGAGGACGGGATGAAGCCCTGGTGCGCCGGGATCGAGTCCGGCGAGGCCACCGGCTGGCCGGCCACCGACTGGCTGGAGAACGCGGTCCTGCGCGAGCACGGGCCCGAGGTCTACGACCAGTGGGTCGAGCACGAGATCCCCTTCGACGACGAGCGCATCGTCGACGCCCTCGAGAGGGTGGACGGCATCCTGCGCAACCCCGACTACGTCAACGGCGGCCACGGCGGCGTGAAGTCCATCGCCACCACCTCCCAGCAGGACGCCGGGCTGCCGGTGAACGACGGCGAGTGCGGCATGTACATGATGGGCTCCTTCTACGCCGCCAACTGGCCCGAGGACACCGACATCTCCGAGGACGGCGACATCTACGCCTTCAACCTGCCCGCCATCGACGAGCAGGTCGGCACCCCGATCGTCGGGGGCGGCGAGTTCGCCGCGGCCTTCGCCGACCGCCCCGAGGTGGTGGCCGTGCAGGAGTACCTGGCCACGGTGGAGTTCGCCGACAGCCGCGCCTCCCTGGGCCGCTGGTTCTCCGCGCACCGCGACGCCGACCTGGAGCTGCTGGAGAACCCCATCGACCGGCTCTCCGCCGAGCTGCTCCGCGACCCCGAGGTGGTCTTCCGCTGGGACGGCGGCGACAACATGCCCGCCGCGGTCGGCGCGGGCACCTTCTGGCGCGGCATGACCGACTGGATCAACGGCAAGGGCACCGAGGAGACGCTCACCTACATCGAGAAGTCCTGGGACGATTAGGAGAGCGGTCGGCGCGATGGGTTTCGACGTACTCTCCGAGCTGCCCAAGCTGCTCTGGCTGGTCATCGGGGTCGCGGGGTTCCTGGCCGTGTTCGGGGTCCTGCTGGTCGTGGTGGACCGCGGCCCCAAGACCCGCCGGGAGTGGTGGCAGGCGGCCTGCTTCCTCGGCCCGGCGGCCCTGCTCCTGCTGGTGGGGCTGGTCTACCCGGTGCTGCGCACCACCGTGCTGTCCTTCATGGACGGCCCCGGGCAGGCGTGGGTGGGGCTGCGCAACTACGTGTGGATGTTCACCCGCCCCGAGATCCTGGTGGTGCTGCGCAACACCCTGCTCTGGGTGCTCATCGCCCCGGCGCTGGCCACCGCCACCGGACTGGTGTACGCGGTGCTGGTGGACCGCACGCGCTATGAGTCGGTGGCCAAGTCGCTGCTGTTCATGCCGATGGCGATCTCCTTCGTCGGGGCGAGCATCATCTGGAAGTTCGTCTACGCCCACCGCCCGGCCGGCTCCGACCAGATCGGGCTGCTCAACCAGCTGTGGACCCTNGCCCCCCCAGCCGCTGAACACGCTGCTGCTGATCGTCGTCCTGATCTGGATCCAGGCCGGGTTCGCGATGGTGATCCTGTCCGCGGCGATCAAGGCGATCCCGACCGACATCGTCGAGGCCGCCCGCATCGACGGGGTCACCGCCCTCCAGCTGTTCTGGCGGGTCCCCCTGCCGATGATCTGGCCGACGGTGGCGGTCGTGCTCATCACCATCTCGGTGCAGACCCTGAAGGTGTTCGACATCGTCCGCACGGTCACCGGCGGCCAGTTCTCCACCTCCGTCATCGCCAACGAGATGTACAACCAGGCGTTCCGGTACGGGGAGCTGGGGCAGGGCTCGGCACTGGCGGTGTTCCTGTTCGTGCTGGTGGTCCCGCTCGTGCTGATCCAGATCCGCAGCACCCGGCGCACCAGGGAGGCACTGTGACCCCGCCCCGCACGACCTCGGCCTCCCGGGTGCGGCGCCGGCTGTCCGGCGCGGCCGGCAGCGCCGCGGCGATCGCCATCGCCGTGCTGTGGACGCTGCCCACCGCCGGGCTGCTCGTCTCCTCCTTCCGGCCCGAGGAGCAGATCAAGACCACCGGCTGGTGGACGTTCTTCGGCGACCCCGAGGTGACCCTGCGCAACTACGGCGACGTGCTCTTCGGCAGCGCCAGCGACGGACGGCTGGCCAGCCACTTCGTCAACTCCTTCGTGATCACGGTGCCCACGATGGTGTTCGTGGTGCTACTGGCCGCGCTGGCCGCCTACGCCCTGGCCTGGATGCGCTTCCCCGGCCGCGACTGGCTGTTCATCGGCGTGTTCGCGCTGCAGATCGTGCCGCTGCAGATGTCGCTGGTGCCGCTGCTGCGGCTGTTCTCCGAGGGCGTGGCGGTCGGCGGCGCCACCCTCGTACCGCCGCTGGACCTGCCCGGCGCCTTCCAGTTCACCAACGTGTGGATCGCCCACACCATGTTCGGCCTGCCGCTGGGCATCTTCCTGATGCACAACTTCATCTCCCGGCTGCCGTCGAGCATCATCGAGGCGGCCCGGGCCGACGGCGCCGGGCACGGCGTCGTCTTCCGGCGGATCGTGCTGCCGCTGACCGTCCCGGCCCTGGTGTCGCTGGCCATCTTCCAGTTCCTGTGGGTGTGGAACGACCTGCTGGTCGCGCTGATCTTCGCGGGCGGCAGCATCGACGTCGCCCCGCTGACGGTGCGCCTGGCCGAGCTGGCCGGGACCCGCGGGAACGAATGGCAGCGGCTGACCGCCGGGGCGTTCGTGTCGATGGTCGTCCCGCTGCTGGTCTTCTTCTCGCTCCAGCGCTACTTCGCCCGCGGCCTGCTGGCCGGAAGCATGAAGGGCTGAGGCCGGCCGGGACCGTGCCCTTGGAGGCGGCCGCCGCGGCGAGGCCCGGGCCCCGGACGGCCGTTCCTCCGGGGGCGATGGGCACCGGGGGGGGCGATGGGCACCGAGGGCCGGGACGGCCGGGAGCCGACCGGCACGGACGCCTGCGGGCACCGCGGAAGGGACCGCCGGAGCAGCGTCCGGCGGCGCCTCCCTCCTCAGCGCACCAGCCCCGACCGGTAGGCGATGACGACCAGCTGCGCCCGGTCGCGGGCGTGCAGCTTGACCATGGCCCGGCTGACGTGGGTGCGGGCGGTGGCCGGGCTGACGAACAGCCGCTCGGCGATCTCCCCGTTGCTCAGGCCCTCCCCCACCAGGGCGAGCACCTCCCGCTCCCGCTCGGTCAGGCCGCCCAGGTCGGGGCGCGGGCCGCCGCCGGCGGGGGCGCTGGAGGTGAAGGCGGAGATGACCCGGCGGGTCACCGAGGGCGAGAGCAGCGACCCCCCTTCGGCCGCCAGCCGGATCGCGCGCAGCAGCTCCTCGGGCGGGCTGTCCTTGATCAGGAAGCCCGCCGCACCGGCGCGCAGCGCCTCGAACACGTACTCGTCCAGTTCGAAGGTGGTCAGCACCACCACGCGGGTGCCGGACAGCTCCGGGTCGGAGGCGATCTCCTTCAGCGCCCGGATGCCGTCCACCTCCGGCATGCGCACGTCCATCAGCAGCACGTCGGGGCGGACCCCCCGGGCCAGGTCGACCGCCTCCCGCCCGTCGGCGGCCTCCCCGGCCACCTCCAGGCCGTCCTCCTCCTCGATGAGCACCCGGAGCCCCATGCGCACCAGCGCCTGGTCGTCGGCCAGGACCACCCGCACCGGGCCGCCCGCCGCCTCCGCGCCCCCTGCCGCGCCGCTCACCGGCCGCCCCGCGGGGCGCCCAGGGGGAGGCGGGCCCGGACGGCGAACCCGCCCGCGCTCCGAGGGCCGGCGTGCAGGTTGCCGCCGACGGCCCGCGCGCGCTCGCGCATCCCGGCGATCCCGCTGCCCTCACGGGGACCGGGACCGGCGACGCGCGGCCCGTCGTCCTCGATCTCCACCGCGACCTCCCCGTGCTCGTAGGCGATCCGTACCGACGCGGACGCCCCGGGGGCGTGCCGCGCCACGTTGGTCAGCGCCTCCTGCACGATCCGGTAGGCGGCGTGGTCCACCGCGGCCGGAGGCACCGAGGGCTCCCCCACAGTGTGCACCTCCACCCGCACCCCGGCCGACTCCATCCCGGCGGCGAGCTCGCCCACCCGGTCCAGTCCGGGCAGCGGGGCCCGCTCGGAACCCTCCGCGCCCTTCGCGCCCTGCGCGGCGTCCCCGTCCCGCCCGCCGCCGGCGGGGGCGCCCTCCCGGAACACCTCCAGGGTCCCGCGCAGCTCGTCCAGGGCGTCCTTGCTGGTGCGCCGGATCGCGTCCAGCGACTCGCGGACCCGGTCGGGGCGCTTCTCCAGCACGTGCATGGCCACCCCGGCCTGCATGCTGATCACCGAGAGGCTGTGCCCGACGACGTCGTGCACCTCCCGGGCGATGCGCAGCCGCTCCTCATAGGCCGAGCGGCGCAGCGCCTGCTCGTGCTCCCGGCGGCGGCTCTCACTCCGCCCGCGCACGGTCGCCCCCAGCGCGGCGGCCGCCAGCATCATCGCCAGGTACGGGATGAAGACCAGGTAGGTCCCGGTCTGCAGGAGGCCCAGGTAGGGCTCGTCCAGGTTCAGGGCGAGCAGCACCGGCAGCCCGAACGCGGTCCAGGGCAGCCATTCCCGGAGCGCCATGCGCGAGGCCATGGTGTACAGGTTGAGCAGCGTCCCGGCCAGCACCGCGCCGTGGAACCCGGTGGCGGCGACGAAGGCCGCGGTGGCCAGGGCGGAGACGGCGAAGGCCGAGCGCGGCCAGACCCGGCGCAGCACGACGCAGGCGGCGACCACCGCCACGCACGCCAGCGGCAGGGCGGGCAGGTCGAAACCGCCCTGCCACGGGGGGTCCCACCCGCGCCCCGGGCGGGGGCCGTCCGGTCCCGGCCCGTCCGGGGTGAACCCCTGCGGCGGCTCCGGACCGCGGCCGTGCCCCGGCGGGGGTCCGGAGGCCTTGGCGCCCAGCGCCACCGTCCCGGCGGCGCCCACCAGCAGGCCCAGCGGGGCGTCGAGGGCGAGCTTGCGGCCGGCGCCGGGGCCGAATGCGGCGCGGACGCGTTCGAGGAAGGGCATCACGCCTGCGACGTTAGCCCTCGGCCGCCCCGCCGGGCATCGGCCGCAGAGCGTAGAGCGCGTCGTTCCCGGTGCGTACCCGCGATGACGCGCCGCGGGCGACGAGCGCGACGCGCGCGCAGGCGCACCGTGGGGCCATGAACACGACCGCATTCACCGCGACCGCCGCGGCGGCGCACGGCCCGCCCTGGGCCGGCCCGCCGCCGTTCGCACCGTTCCTGGGAGCCGCCGTGCTGTGCCTGCTTCTCCTGCTGATCGCCCTCGGGGCCTTCCTGACGATGCGCGCCAAGGGCCACCGCCCGCCGTGGGCCGGCCACGCCCCCGAACCGCCCGAGACCGCCGCCCGCCGGGTGCTGGCCGAGCGGTTCGCCAAGGGCGACATCACGGTCGAGGAGTTCATGGAGCGCGCGAGCGCGCTCAACTGGGACCCCGGCCAGTCCCCGAAGGGACGGAGGTGACCGCCGGGACGGCCCCGGTCCGGCCGTCGGGCGCCCTGCGTGCCCGGCGGCTGCCGCCGGGGTGGCGCAAGGCGGCGCTCAGCGTGCACGTGGTCGCCTCGGTGGGCTGGCTCGGGGTGCACGGGAGCATGCTCGCGCTCGCGTGGGCGGCGGCCGCCGACCCGGGGGCGCGGGGGGCGGCCCTCGATGCGGCCGGGCTGCTGTCGGGGCTGCTCGTGCCGCCTCTGAGCCTGGTGGCACTGGTGAGCGGGCTGGTGCTGTCCCTGGGCACCCCGTGGGGGCTGCTGCGCCACTACTGGGTGACGGCCAAGCTGGTACTGACCCTGCTGCTGGTGGTCGGCTCCAACCTGAGCATCGGGCCGGCGGTCCGCACGCTGGCCGCCGGCCCGGAGGCGGCCGCCGGGGCCGAGCTCGTCTCGGCGCTGGGGGCGCTGTCGGTCTCCTTCACCGTGCTGCTGGCCACGGTGCTGCTGTCCACGGTCAAGCCCTTCGGCCGGATCGGTCGGCGCGCCCGGGAGGGGCGGCGCCGGTGACCGGGCGCCCGGCGGGGCGTCCCCCTCCCCGGATGATTCAGGATTCAACCAGCTCAGCGGGGATCGGCGGCACGGCGGTGGCCGAATCCGGCTACGCAGAGCGTGATCTCGATCACCCGGCGAAAGTGAAGCCGTATCGCCCACCCCTCGGGTAATCCCACTTATCCCAGCTCAGGACCATCGGCCCCACAGGACCCGTATCCGTCCCGCTTCCCCTCCGATACCGAACGCACATATCCGGACGTCCGGTTTCGCCCCCCGGGGTGTCTATCGTCGCTCTATCGGATCGCGGCCGCCGGCGTACGCCCGGCCCTCATCTCATGCCTTGTGGAGCCTTTCCGCTATGACCGCTCTCCGCGACGCCTCCGATGCGGACCCGGCGCGGTTCATCGAGATGTACACGGTGCATTTCGGCGACCTCGTCGCCTTCCTGACGGCCCGGACCGGCCTCGGGCGCCACGGCGCCGAGGACCTCGCCCAGGAGGTCATGCTGCGCGCCTGGCGGTTCCTTCCGCGTCTCGTGGGGGACACGGAGGAGCTGGGGCCGTGGCTGCGCACGGTGGCGCGGCGGGTCGCCATCGACGCCGACCGCGCGCGCCGCGCCCGCCCCGACGAGGTCTCCTACGGCACCGACCACGCGCCCGTGGAGGACGCCGCGATCGCCGAGGACGAGAGCGAGCGCGTCGTCGAACGCCTGGCCCTGCGGCGGCCGGTGCAGCGCCTGGCCGCCAAGCACCGCCGCGCGGTGGAGCTGGTCTACCTCCAGGACAAGGAGATGAAGACGGCGGCGCAGGAGCTGGGCGTCCCGGTGGGCACGGTCAAGTCACGGTGCCACTACGCCCTGCGCCTCCTCCGGGACGACCGCGAGCTCACACCGGCCTGCTGAACGGCACCGGTGGCGACGAACGGACGGGAGCGGAGCGGAGCATGAGCCGGACCACCACCGGGGACCACGTACAGGCTCTGATCGTCGCGGTGCTGATGTCGGGCATCGCCGTCGTCACCGCCCCTGGGATCCCCATGACCTGGCGGCACGCCAACGAGCACTTCGCTGCCGCATGGGGAGACGGCGGTGTACCGGGGACACTGGAGCTGACGGGCCGACCCGTGACCGAGGGGGAGCGGTTCGGAACCGAGCAGGTGGGGCCCTGCCAGGGCACGTTCACCACTGACGGCGGCGAAGTGTACGACGACGTCCTGGCCGGTGTCCCGGAGGCCGGTGGGTGCGCCGAGGGCACGCGCGTCGACGACGCCCGCCTCGTCCCGAGAGACCCGAGCGGGTGGCTGGGGGACGACACCGACGAGGCCCACAGCCACGGCGAGGGCCGTTGGCTGAGGAAGTACGCCTTCGCCGCCTTCGCGAGCCTGATCTGGCTCGTCCTCGCCTCTCCCCTGCTGTTCGTCGTCCTCGTCACCGCCGCCCGGATCGTGAGGGCCCTCTTCGCTCCTGTCCGCAGAGGATGACCACCGCTCGGGCCGGGCGGCGAGGGGCAGGAGCCCGGCCCCTCGCACCGCACCGGGACGCTCCCGCCGGCCCCGCCGTCGTGGACGCCCTGCTCCCCCGGCATCGCACGCAGGCCGGAGACCGGGGAGGTCGGTCCCCGGCCACCCCGCCTCTCAGGCGGCCGCCGGGTGGCGCAAGGCCACCCGCAGCCCGATCGCCCCGGTGTCCAGGTAGCCGTCCTCCCCTGCGGACCACTGCCAGCGCGCGGCGCGCGACGAGCCCAGCGCCACCACGAGCGTGTTCGGGGGCAGGCGGCGCAGCGCGTCCTCCTCGTCGGGGTCAAGAGGGCGGTAGAACAGCAGCGCGTGGCGGCGGTCGGGGTCGCGCGGGCCGGTGATCGGGTCGCCGCCGGGCACCCCGGCGGCCCCGGGATCCTCGGCCCCGGCCGGGTCGGCCGGCGGGAGCACCTCCTCCAGGCGCCGCCCCTCCTCGACCTCGGTGACCCGCAGCCCGCGCTCGCGCAGGCCGTCCCCGATCACGTCGACGGCGTCCTCGGCCACCAGGCGGTGCCCCTGGATCGCGAGCAGGCCGTCGAGCCAGGTGAAGTCGACGAACACCTGCTCGCCGCCCTCCTCGTCGGGGCGCAGGCCCAGCCCCACCAGGGTGCCCAGGGTCGAGGAGAGGCCGGTGGCGGTCTGCGTCATGGTGTTGAACTTGACCGCCTGGGTGGCCGACTTGCTCTTGACGTACTGCCAGGTGGTCGCGTCGAGCACCTTCNGTGGCCCGCCCCCCCCGCCGTGACCGTCTCCCCGGAGGTCAGCACGGCCACCGGGCGGGCCGGGACCTCGGCGGGGGCGTTGACCAGCTCCACCAGCGCCAGCCCGGCGCGGCGCGAGGCGCCGCGGTCGGCCTCGATCCGGTCGGTCACCTCGTCGCGCAGGCGGCGCCGCCGGCGGGTGCGGACGAACCGCGGCGGCCGGGGTCGGCGCCAGGGCAGGGCGGCGATCTTCTTGAAGGGCCAGGCCACGGCGGTGAGGATCGGCTTCCAGAACAGGGCGAAGACGGTGAGCAGGATCAGCACGCCCAGGCCCCCGGCGAGCATCAGGGGGTCGAGGTCGCCCATACGGTCCCGCAGGCCCTTGGGCTCTTCCTCGGCCGTCGGCGACGGGGAGGGCGAGGGGGACTCGGCCAGGATGGGCGCGGCCGACGGCGGGATCGGCGGGGAAGGCGGGGGGACGCCCTGGGCGGCGGCCCGGTCCGCGGCGATGATGCACAGCGGGTCGGTGCCGGTCTGCACGCCCTCGCCCTCGGCGTCGTAGGGCAGGACCAAGTGCCACTCGGGGCGGATGGCGCCGGTGTTGTCGAGGGCCCAGCCGTCGGGCTGGGTGCGGCCCTGGTTGAGCTGGTCGATGTCGGAGCTGCGCCGCTCGTCGCCGAGCAGGTCCTCGGCCAGCCCGAACAGGCCGCGGGTCTCGTCGGCCGGGACGGTGTAGTACTTGACCTCCCGGCACTGGCTGTAGTCGGGCGCGGCGGGCTGCGGCTGCTGGACCGGCGGCTCGGGTTCGGGCTCCGGTTCGGGCTCGGGGGCCTGCGAGGGCTCGGGCTCGGGTTCCTCCTCGGGGGGCGGCACCTCGCCGCTGGCCGACGGCTGCGGCTGGGCCAGCGCCGGGGGCGCCGCGGCCACCGGCACGGCGGCCCCCGCGAGCACGGCGCCGACCAGCGCGGCGGCGCCGACTCCCGCCTGCAGTGCCGTCCGCGTCCCGCTCACTCGCCGCTCCCGAATTGCCCGGATTCCTGGTCATCGCCCCGACGGGGCCCAGGACAGGGTACGGAAGCGCAGCGCCCCGGGTTCACTCCGGTCACCGGCCCCGCGGTGCCGGATACCCCACCCCGCCCGCACGGAACGCGGGGCCCCCGCCACACGTCGAAAACCGCCGCACGGACGGGAACCGGGCGTGAACCGGGGTGAACCCGGCGCCGCCCGCGTCCGTACATCCGCAGTGAACCCCCGCCCGAGGAGCGGAGCGCGGCCGGCCCAGCGGCCGCCCCGATCCGACCAGGACAAGGAGAGCCAGGCGACGTGAGCAGGCAGGAGCGGAATGACCTGGACTGGTCCGTCCTCGACAGGACGAGCGACCCGGTTCCGTGGACCACAACGGACCCCGACAACCTTCAGGACCACTTCGCCAAGCTCGCCACCGCCTGCAGTACGGCCGCCGACGACATCCGGGACCTCAAGAACGACGACGCCGGCGAGGGCGAGGCCATGGACGCCCTCCGGGATCTCATCGGGAAGCTTCCCGACTACCTCGAAGACGCGGAGGAGTCGTACCGCAAGGCCTCCGAGGCCTACCAGATCTGGTCGGAGGGCCTGAAGACCGCGCGCACCGACAGCGCAGCGGTGCGGGAGGACGCCGCCTCCGCCTACAACGGCATGTCCGAGGAGGAGCGGGACGAGGACTGGGACGACAAGAAGGAGCACTTCCTCGGGCGCCTCGAATCCGTCGAGTCCGCCATGGAGCAGGCCGCCGAGGACGCGCGGGACAAGCTCTCGGACGCCACCCGCAACGGGTGGGAGAAGCTGTGGGACGGCTGGAACGCGGTCGTCGAGTGGATCGAGGAGAACCCGATCATCTACGCGGTCGCGATGGTGGTCCTGGGCATCGTCGCGATCTTCGTCCCGGTCGTCGGCGTCATCATCGGTCTCGCGGCCCTCCTGGTGAGCATCACCTCCCTGTCCCGGAAGGACAAGCTGGGCTTCAACCTGGAGACCTTCGCCACTCTCGGGATGGACCTGCTGTCCGTCATCCCGGGTGTGCGCGTGCTCGCGTCGGCGGGAAAGCTCGGCAAACCGCTCGCGAGCGCGGCAGGCAACCTCACGGCCCGGATGGGCACGGTCCGCAGCGCGATCTCCGGCCAGATGAGGAGCGTCGTGAACCGGTCCGGTGCGGGGCGGTTCATGAGCAACACGCTGACCTCGATCTCGACGGGAACCTTCCGCAACAGCCCGCGACTCAGCCTGGCCGCGGACGTCGGCATCAGCGCCACGCGCGACGCCGCGTTCAGCGGTGCGTCGGACATCGCCCTCCAGGCCGCCGTCAACATCTCCGACGGCGACGCCGCGTTCGGCGACATCGACATGACGAGCGTCGTCTTCAGCACCGCCAGCGGCGCGCCCGGAGGCGCCATCCAGGCCGGCCACGACCACAACGCCTTCAGCGCCGCCATCGGCAACGGCGACCTGACCGGAACGCCGTCGACCTCGGGCGACCTCGGGGGCGTCACCAGCGATTTCTCCGGCGACGGCGGCGGGAGCATCAGCACCGGCGACGGCACTTCGACGAGTATCAGCGGCCCGCCGGGCGACGCCTCGCCCGACCTCCCCTCCGGCGGCTCCGGAGACGGCCCGACCGGCTCCTCCGGGAGCACGTCCGTGGACACGTCCTCCAGTTCCTCGGCGCCGGACTTCTCCTCTCCGGCCCCCGACGTGTCGGCGCCGGACGCCCCCTCACCCGACGTGTCCATGGCCGAGGTGTCGACGCCGGACACCACGTCTCCGGAGGCCTCGTCTTCTCCGGACGTACCGGCCCCCGATGTCTCGGCCCCCGATGTCTCCTCGGCCGAGGTGTCACCCCCGGACGTCTCCTCTCCCGACGTCGACGCCCCCTCCTCCACCAGCGCCGACTCCCCGGACGGGCAGACCCAGCCCCCTCTCTCCAACGACTCCTTCCCCGACTCCCCCGCCCGGGACTCCGCCGACCACTCGGCGAGCACGGACCTGGGCGACGGTTCGAACGTGTCCACCCACTTCGACTCGGACGGGAACATCACCGGGACCGACCGCACGTCCGTCGCCTCCGACGGCAGCGGCGGATACCAGGTCTCCGCGGACCACACCTCGGACACCACCACGGTGCACACGGAGACCCGCGGCGACACGAGCATCAACGCGCCCAACGAGGTGACCTCGACCACGGTCACCGAGACGGGGGCGACCACCCGCACCGGGCACGGGGACATCACCCTCGACACCTCCCCCTCGGACGGGCCCGTCGTCCAGTACACCCACGCCCCGGGCTCGGAGGGCGGCTTCAGCGCCGACCTGTCCCAGCAGGGGCAGACCGTCGTGNGGCCCCCCCCCCCCCCCCGGCCGCGACCGGGGACGGTTTCACGGTCGGCCACGGGGACGGCACGTCCGTCGACGTCAGCGCGGACGGCGGCTCCGTCTCGCTGAACGGGGGCGAGGCGCAGCCGACCGTCGGCAGGGACGCCTCGGACGGCTCGGTCGCGGTCGACGCCGGGGAGGCACCGGTCAGCGCCGCCCCCAAGCCCGGAGGCGGAAGCGAGATCGGCGGCGGGAACGGTCCCAAGGTCGACGTCCCCGCCGACGCGGACGCCCCGGTCACCGTCACCGGCGACGCCGACCAGACCACCGTCCTGCAGGCCGGCGGCGGGGCCACGGCGGCTCTGGGCGCGGCGGGCGCCGCCCACGCGACGTCCGTCCAGACGCCGGGCGGGGCCACCGCATCCGTCGGGCAGGGCGGTCACCGGATCCAGTCGCCCAACGGCACGACGCACAACTTCAACGCCGACAGCGGCGGCCTCACCGTCTCCAACGACAACGGCTCGGCGTCGGTGAACGAGGGGGGCGTGCGCGTCCAGCAGGACGCGTCCCTGCCCGGGCACACGACCGACCTGCAGATCCGCACCACGCCCGACGGCCCCCAGGGCAACGGTGTGGCCGCGGGGACCAGGATCGACCCGACCGGCGACGGAGGCACGACCTACACCAACACCCGGTACGACGCGGACCACCGACCGGTGCACACCAGCACCGCCACCGGCAACCCGGACGGCAGCGTCTCTGCAGGCGAGACCACGGCCTCGCCCGACGGCACCATCGCCCACCCCGACTTCACGCTGAACCCGGACGGGACGCTCAGCGTCCCCGACGGCCAGGGCGGAACGCACGAATACGGGGCGGACGGCACGCCGCAGCGGACCGTGCACCCCGACGGGTCGGTCAGCGTCCCCGACGGGCAGGGCGGCGCCCTGCACTACGACGCCAACGGGTCCCCGACGCCGGAGACCCACCCCGCCCCGCCGCCGCTGGGCGCCGGACCGGACGGCTCTGCGGTGTTCACGGCCCCGGACGGCACGTTGGTGCGCCCCGGGGACGGGGCGATGTCCCCCGACGGCTGGATCCTGCGGCCGACCGGCGACGGAGTGTCCCTGACCGCACCGCCCAACCGGTCGGGCGACACGCTGACCGTCACCCACGGTGCGGACGGCTCCCTCGCCTTGGACTCGGGCGGCTTCCACGCCGAGGGCACCCCGGACGGGACCAGCGCGAGCACCCCGGACGGGCTGCACGTCGGCCAGAACGACAACGGGCGGCACGCCGGCGACGACCACTACATCAGCACCGTCTCCCCCGACGGGCACGCCGCCACGCACGACGCGGCCGACCCGCACGGGCGGCCGGTGGCCGAGCACGCCGACGGGCAGGGCACCACGCACCTGCCGGACGGCACCTCGGTGCACGACGACGGCGGCCCGGGCCGGGTGGAGGTTCCGCCGGGACAGCGCGCCTCCTTCGCCGACGGGGAGACGTCGATCTCCGTCGCCGAGAGCGGGACCACCACGGTGCGCGGCGGCCCTCCGAACCAGGACGGCGTGCCGCACGCCGGAGGCGACCCGTGGTCGGTGTCGGGGGGCCGGGACGGCACGGTCAACGGCCACACCCCGAACAGCGACATCACCTCCCATCCGGACGGCCGGGTGGAGTTCTCCAACGGCGGCTTCTCCGGCACGGTCGACGGCGACGGCACGACCGTCACGGACGGGACGGACGGCATGGAGTACCGGCCC
This sequence comes from Nocardiopsis halophila DSM 44494, assembly GCF_000341245.1. Lineage (GTDB taxonomy): Bacteria > Actinomycetota > Actinomycetes > Streptosporangiales > Streptosporangiaceae > Nocardiopsis_A > Nocardiopsis_A halophila. Next base: position 24,323 of record NZ_ANAD01000152.1, on the reverse strand, counting down.
ACGCCGGACGGTGTGGAGGTGTCCTCCGGCGCAGACGGCGCGTCCGTCCACATCGGCCGGGACGGGAGCAGCATCTCCCAGCCGGGTGAGGATGCGCCGCACAACGTGGTCTACGACGGGGACGGGCGGCCGGCCACCGTAGAGGTGCGCCCAAACGGGCCCACCTCGCTCGACCTGCACGCGGACGGACACGTCGACGTCAACGGGCCGCAGGGGGGCACCCCGCGGGGTGAGACCACCCGGATCGAGGGGGGTTCCTTCGAGACCACGGGCGACAGGAGCCAGGTGGTCGCGGACGGGAACACCACCCGGATCGAGAACACGCCGGTCGTCGGGAACGGCAGCTCCATCACGCACGGGGGCGAGGGCGACGGGCTCGTCGGTGTCGACCACAACGGCTACCAGCACTCGTTCAACGGGGACGGGCCGGTCAGCCAGGGCCCCTCGGAGGGGGGACCGCGCAATGGGCCCACCCGTCCGAGCCTGGAGCGCGACGGTACGGTCTCGACCGTGGAGCAGACCTACGCGCTCCCCGGCGGCCAGAAGGAGATCCCCGGGCCCGCCATGGAGCGCAACACCGAGTCGGGCGTCACCGAAGTGCGCCACGACGGGTTCTCCGCGACGCAGAGCGATGGAAGCAACGGCGGACGGGACGTCACGGTCCGCACCAGCGAGGACGGCCCGGTCGTGACCCGCCGGGACGACGGCAGCACCACGGTCGAGGGCGACAGCCTGCGAGTCGACCGGGCGCCGGAGGCGGCTGACGAGTCGGGCCGCCGGGACCCGTCCAGGCGCAACCTGACCATCGACACGACCGGCGATGGTTCCGGCCCCAGTGTCACCCGCGACGCCGACGGGAACATCACCGTCTCCGAAGGCGGCGAGCCAATCCTCACCCAGGACCGCGGCCACGGCCCTGACGGCCCCAGGAACGGCGGGAGCGACAACGTCCAGGTCCAGCAGGTCGGCGACCGGACCGTCATCGAGCACACCTCGCCGGAGACCGGTCGGCAGACCGTCATCGAGATCCGTCCCGACGGCAGGATCGATGTGAACAGCGGGAGCGACCACATCTCGGTGAACCAGAACGGCACCCCGACGAGCACGTTCTCCGATGGCTCCGACCACACGACCAAGGTCGAGGAGAAGAACGACCAAAAGGTCGAGATCACGGACCGCACGACCGTCAACGGGTCCGCACAGCACACACAGGTGCAGGTGGACCGCACCAACTCCGTCTCTGCTCTGGACATCAAGCCGAAGAAGACCACCGACGCCAATGTGGCCGAAAGCTGGCGGATGGGAATCGACGCTGATGGTCAGGCGACGACCGTCAACAACCGGCCGATCGACGACGCTCCGGTCACACTCACTCCTGATGGCAATCTGCAGCAGGGGGTCGCCCGACAGTCCGAGCACACGAGCTGGAACCAGGACTGGGGGGCGATCGCTCGCGGCGCCAGGCTGGAAGCCATCAAGGCCATATTCAACGCCGGATCCGACGTCGGAATGAAATACGTGTACAGCCTCATGAACGATGACTACGACTTCGAGGCGTCCAACGTTTACACCGCCGTCGCTCAGGTCGCGACCGCTGCTCCTCGCGGCATGGCCGAATCAGCCCATGAGAACAGCCCGCACCTCCCCGGGAGCCCCCTGGGCCAGGTAGCGGCCGGCCAATTCAATGAAATCGGCCACCAGCAGATGCGAAACAATCTCTCCGAAGCCTTCCAGGAGCAGTTCGGGATCACCGACGACCCGGCAGAGGGTGGCGTCAAGACGGACGCCGAGAACGCAGAAGAAAATGGATACTCCGTGTACGTGGACGGCGAGGAGGGGGCAATCGCCCCCGAGAACATGAAGGGCTGACCACTTGCCGAGGAACCTTATATCCAATTCATGCATCATCGCATGGCTCGCTCTGATGGGGCTCTGGGGCGCCGGGCCGCTCATGGAGGATCCCCCGACGTTGATGTACACGACCACTCCCGACGGGGGCCTCTCCCCACGCCCCTTCCCCTTCACAGTGACCTTGATCCTGCTGGTCGGCCTTGCCGTGGCGGCCCTCTTCACAGCCGACCCGAAGGTTTTCAAGCTGCGATCCCGATCCTCCATCACCTACCAGGCGGATGTGGACATCTATCAGGCGTCTCGCCGCGAGTGGCGAATTCGAGAAAAACTTGACCACGCACACTCCCTCGGATATCTGAGCGAGGGAAGATACCGCAAGCACCACGCATTTGCCGACACCCTCATGAAGAACCTCGACAGAGACGTCGAAATTCTCTCCAATAAAAAAGTGCTGCACATGCAGCAACTTAGAAACTTCTACTACGCAAAGATCATGGATCCGGTCGAAAAACTCGACTCCATGGACAGGAAGGTTGACAGATTTCTCACAAGAAAGGGCATCGACCCTAAGGGGCCGGAACACCCCTGGAACCGCGAGAAGCGTTCCCAAGAGGCGGGCGGCGCGTCGGCCGAAGGATAGGATGAACCCGCCTCTGAACAGCCTGACAACCAGACCGAGAAGGACTGCGCATGGCCAAGAAGATCGTCGTCGAGATGGACGTCCTCGACGGCATCAAGAGCCGGCTCGACACGGTTAAGGACGCCTTCCAGGACGACCAGCGTGAAGAGGCCGAGGGGTGGTCCCGGGACATCGGGCCGGCGACGATCGAGAGCGCCTCCGGGGACTACATGGGCGAGAGCAAGGACATGTTCGACCGCATGTCGAAGTTCATCAAGGACCTCGGCGAGGGCATCGACCAGGTCAAGGAGTCCTTCGTCAAGACCGACGACGAGCTCGGCAAGAGCCTGGAGGGCGAGGAGGGCGGCTGATCCCCCTCCCGCCGCGCAGACGATCCGACGTTCCGAGAGAGCACCCATGCCCTACCAGTTCGCCGAGCCGCTGCTCCCCGATGAGGCGCAGATCGGTTTCGACATCCGCATCCCCGAAGACTGGAACCAGTACGACCTGTCCTCCGACGGCATCGCAGGGCTCCGGAAGGCTCTTCTCGACGCCGCCGCCTCGGATCCCCGACAGGCGCAGACGGTCGACGAGCTCTTCCAGAACGTGGCACAGATCGCCCACGACGCCCGTTCCTCCGGCCTCTTGAACGCCGCCGGCACCTTCGAGCGGTACGAGGACGGCTTCTTCATGGCGACCGTCTGCGTCCTGGCCTTCAAGGAGCCGCCCGGCCAGGACCTCGACCCGATCAAGCTGCTGGACCACGTCCACCCGCCCAGCGCGACCGAGGCCGAGGGGACGTGGCTGCGCAAGTCGCTCGTCGAGCTCCCCGAGTCCGGTGCCGACCTGTGCGCACGCATGTTCGGGGTGGCCGACTACCGGCTCGACGAGGAGCAGGGCCAGGGCATCCGTTCGGTCCTGATGCACACGGCCTTCCGGGTGCCGGGCCTCAAGACCCGCGTGCTCGTCAGCTGCTCCAGCCCGAACGTCGAGCACCAGAGCGAGATCCTGGAACTGTTCGACGCGATCACCAGCACCGCCTGGTTCTGGAAGCGCCTCCCGGACACCGGCGTACCCCGGTGAAGCCGGACGGTCACCCCGCGCTACCGTGAGCGTCGTCCCCGGAGTCGGCCGGATTCCCGTATTCGGTGCCCTGCCCCGAGGGGACCGGACGGGGAGCCGTGACCGGCGACTCGGCCGACCGCCTGACCAGGACGGGAGATGGAAGGAAACGACCAGTGAAGAGGCCGCCCACGGCACCGCACCGGCTCATCCTGCGCGCGTGGCTCGCGGTCCTCGTCGTCACGGTGGTCTACGCCGTGCTCTTCTGCCTCCTCGTGGCGGCACTCGGTCTGCCCTGGTGGGTCGGTCTGCTCCCGGTCACGGCCGCGCTCGTGACCGCCGAATGGGCCGACAGGCTCCTGCTGCGCCTGACGATCGCCGACCTGAATCCGAAGGTGATCGGGGAGGATGACGATCCCCGGCTCCACGCCGTGGCGGACCGATTGTCGGCACTGACCGGTCGGCCCAAACCCGAGCTGTTCTCACTCGACTCCCGCGAGCCCAACGCCTTCTCCCTGTCCCATCGCCCCGGCGGACGCGGTCCGGCCGTCCACCTGACCTCGGCCCTTCTGGAACGGCTCGACAACGACCGGCTCGAAGCGGTGCTGGCCCACGAATACGCCCACATCGCCCACCGGGACCAGCGGGCGCTGGTCTATGCCCACAGCATGACGTGCTGGGCCCTCGGCCTCCCGCACCTGCTGGTCATGGCGATGATGAACCTCGACCGGCCCCTCTGCCGCTGGGCCCACATGTGCGGATGGCGGTGGACGCCTGTCCAGGAGGGGGTGCGCGGGCTCAACGAGCTCGTCTTCCGCTACCCGGTCCCGACCGTTCCCCGCGTCGTCGCAGTGCCGGCGGTCGTCCCCCTCGGCATCGCCCGCGGCCTCGTCCTCGTCTGGGGGCTCGGCCCGGCGATCGCCCTCTTCTGGACGGTCACCTTCGTGGGGACGTTCGTGTCGTACCCGGGGCTGATCGCCTGCTCCCTCCTCACCCGGCACCGCGAGCTCGCGGCCGACACGGCGGCGGCGCAGACAACGGGTTCCCCATCCGCCCTGGCCTCGGCCCTGTCCTCGCTCTCTGAAGGGGTGCACTCCATTCCCGACAAGGACCTGCGGGAATCCCGTCCCCGGGCGGGCGAGTCGTTCCTCTCCTTCAGCAAACCGCCGGAGAACAGGACCGAACGCATCGTCGGCTACTTCTTCCTGGCTCCCCTGTTGGAAACACACCCGAGCATCCCCGTCAGACTCGCCCGCTTGGCACACCTTTCCCGGTCGGCCGCGGAATCGCGCTGACGCAGACCGCCTCCCCCCTTCACCGAGAGAACGAGAAGAGGAGCGAGATCCTCCCGACATGACGAACGACAACCCCGCGAAGAAGACGTTCCGCGAGGAGATGAAGGCCGCCGCGGAGGCCACCCCCCAGTGGGACCACTTCCACAAGCGCGCCAAGATCAACATGGTCGCGATGGGGGCGCTCGGGGTCTTCGCCACCTTCCTCCTAGGCACCATGTTCTCCGACGGGTACGAGCACTGGAGCTCGTTGATCTGGACCGCGGTCGCGGCCGTCCCGGTCGCCTTCGTGCTCGGCTTCCTCGGCTACCGGGTCTCCGCGGTGGTCGTACTCCTGGACAAGCCCAAGCGGGTGTTCCGGGTCTCCAACGGCTTCAACAACACGGTCAACATCCCTCTCGGCGCCATCGCCTACATGGGGAAGGCGGACTTCACGATGAAACACATGTTCCGCCTCACCCGAATGCGACTGCTCAATGAGACGGGTCCGGGCATCGAGATCATCGGCCGCGACGGCAAGTACATCACCATCCGGACCGATCGGGCCGACGAGATCATCCAGGCCGGACTCGGGTGCGGCCTCGACCCGAACGCCCTCCGCATCCCCTTCCCCGAGAACGCCGTCAGCGAGAAGTGGCGGGATACCGAACGCGAACAGCGCCCCACCGCCCAGCGGCCGAGCTGAACCGGCCCCGCCCCGGCTCTGGCACCGCGCGCGTCAGGCCCGCCGCCGGGCTTCGCGGAAACGCGGCCGGCACCTGCGCAGCGCCAACGATCGCTGGAATGACCTCAGGGCACGGCGGGACGGCTCCTGTGGTGCGACGACTGGTGCGAACAGTGTCCGCCCTCGGCGAGGGGCAGGAGGAGTACCGCGAACGGTGCCGCCGCGAGCTTGAACGGGAACACGACCAGGGATGAAGTACAAGCGTCCGACCCCGCGAGGCGGCGTCTACACCCGCCCCCACCAAGAGCTCGTGATGAACGAACTCCCTTTCATCGAAGCCCAAGTGAAGAGGGTGCCGCGGCCCGCCCGAGGCATCATCTGCTGGACGGCGGTGCTCCTCCCCCTGGTCGGCATGGTGTCCGTCGCGGCTCCCGAACACCTCCTCCCCGCCTTCCTCACGGAAACAGACCCTGCCACCGGAGATCCCCAAGCGCGCACACTCTACGTACTCGCGGGCATCCTCGTCTTCCTCCTGTGGGCGATCACCATGGAAATATTCGCCGCTCCGATCGCGGGACGCATCACCCCGGCCACCAAGGCCGCCAAGGCCGCACGCGAAGAGGAAGTGGGGCGAAAACACGCACCGCGAATACTGGAAAAATTCCAAACCGCAAGGTCGATGGGCTACTCGCATAAATCCCCTCGCATCCCGAGAAAATCCGGGAACATCAGAGGGAGGCCCGACAGGAACGAGCGAGCAGAGTTCTTCCTCAGGTTCGCAGAACACAGAGCAGCGGGGAACCGGGCGAAAGTGCAGAACCGTGACAACATTCACCTCGCCCGCGCAGCGTACACAATGCTCGAAGACGACATAGTCCGGCTGAGCATCATCGAGGAACAGGTCGACGACCACCTTCGGAGCCGGGGAGTCGACCCGGCATCCGCACACCACACGTGGAACCGCCCCCCGATGAGCAGAGGAGACCGACAGGCCTCGCGCGGCGAGAAGCAACGACCGTGAGCACGGTCATCCTCAACGGCCCGCCCTCCGCGGTCCCTCTTGAGGCCGGGCTCACGCCGCCGGTGGGACGACCGCGGAACCGGGGCCGCAGGTGCTCCGTCCCAGCTTCGGGTGCAGGTGAACCCGTACGACCGCGCATCCGTACTCTGCAGCGGGCGGTCCGGTACGGGATGCCGGGCGTCCGCCCCCAACCGGAAACCGGAAGGACCATCACCATGCCCAAGTTCGAGGTCGACTCCGACCGCACCGAAGAGACCTCCGGCTCTCTGGCGGCCGACTTCGCCGACTTCCAGGAGCGCCTTGCCGACATCAAGGGCAAGGTCGAGGGCCTCATCTCGGACGGGTACGCCACCCCCGCCGCCCGGGAGAAGTTCCAGCCCTTCTTCGAGGAGTTCCACTCCGGCTTCACCCAGGTCAACGACGGTCTGGAGGGGATCTCCAAGTACGTCAAGCAGGTCGGTGACACCTTCTCCGACACCGACCAGAAGCTGGGCGAGGGCCTGGGCTAACCTCGATAGCCGGGCCCAGGCGGACGGGGCCGGCCCACCTCCCCCTGGGTCCGCGCCCCGTCCGGCCCGTGCCCGGTCCGGCGCGTGCCGCGGCCCCCGCGCGGACGCGCCCCTCGCACCTCCGTGACACCGACCGGAAGCACCTACGCCCGTGCGCCTGCTGCTGACCACCACGCCCCACATCGCCCGCCGTGAGCCTCCGCCCGGCGCCGCGCACCTCGCCCGGACCCCCCGCCCGGCCCCGCACCAGGGCCCGGAGCCGGGCATGCCCCACGGGATGCAGCAGAACCCGCACGCCGTGCACCCGCCCCACGCGGTGCCCGTGCCGCGCGTCGACGTGCTCGTCGACGCCGACGGCGGTGCCGGCGTGGCCCAGCTCGCCGAGTCCCTGGACCCGCTGGTGCGGATCGAGCCGCGCGAGCCCGGCCGCGGCGTCGACCTCTACCTGGGCGCCCAGCGCATCGACCCCGGCCTCACCCTCTCCGAGGCAGGCCTGCACGACGGCGCCGTGGTCACCGTGGGCGGCCCCGGCCCCGCGGTCGAGGAGCCCCCGGGGGTCGCCGAGATCCGTGTGGTCTCCGGCGAACGGGCGGGCCTGGTCTTCCGCGTCGACCCGGGCGACTACACCGTCGGCGACCCCGGCGACGGCGGCCCCACCGACGTCCCGGTCGACACCGACGGCCACTGGACCCGCGTGCGCGTCGCCCCCGACGCCGCCGTCACCGTGCTGGAGACCGGGGGCGGCGACCGCGCCACGCTGGAGGGCGAGGAGATCGCACCCGGCTCCCCCTGGCCCGGCGGCCACCAGCTGCTGCTGGGCGACACCCTGTTCGAGGTCTGGCCCAACACCCGCCCCGACGCCGCCGTGAACGGCTCGGACGACGGCGCCGCCATCGACTACAGCCGGCCCCCGCGCCTGCACCCCGCCCCGGCCAAGACCAAGTTCCGCCTGCCCTCCCCGCCCGAGCCCCCGGACCGCCCGCTGGCCCAGCTCGCCGTCATGATCATGATGCCGCTGGTGCTGGCGGTGGGCGGCGCCCTGGTGATGGGCCGCCCCCAGTACCTGGCGATCGGCCTGATCTCGCCGATCTCCGTGGTCTTCATGCAGCTGCTGCAGCGCCGCACCGGCAAGGCCAAGTACGACCGGCAGATGAAGGAGTTCGAGGAGAAGACCGAGCGCATCAAGAACGACGCGCACGAGGCCCTCATCGCCGAGCAGCGGCGGCTGCGCGACACCGCCCCCGACCCGGCCTCGGTGCTGCTGCTGGCCACCGGCCCCCGGTCCCGGCTGTGGGAGCGCCGCCCGGTCGACGAGGACTTCACCCTGCTGCGGGTGGGCACCGGCACGGTTCCCTCCCAGGTGGTGCTGAACGACCCCACCCGGGACCAGCACCGCCAGGACATCACCTGGAACCTGCACGACGTGCCGGTCACCGTCTCGGTCCGGGACAACGGGGTGGTGGGCTGCGCCGGGCACGGCGAGCGCTTCGACGCCCTGGAGCGGTGGATGGTGGCCCAGCTCGCCGCCCTGCACAGCCCCGCCGAGCTGCAGCTGTACCTGCTGTCGCTGCGCCGGGACCACGAGCGCTGGGCCTGGACCCGGTTCCTGCCGCACCTGCGCAGCGAGACCCCCAATTCCTACGCCCGCACCGGCACCGACGCCGAGACCTGTGCGCGCCGCGTCTCCGAGCTGCTCGCCGAGGTGGAGGCGCGGCGCGGCGCCCCCCGCGGGGCGGCCGACGACGCCGCGCAGATCGTGGTGGTGCTGGACGGCGCCCGACGGCTCCGCTCCCTGCCCGGGGTGGTGCAGCTCCTGCGCGAGGGGCCCGCGCTGGGGGTGCACGTGCTGTGCCTGGAGACCGACGAGCGGATGCTGCCCGAGGAGTGCCAGGCGGTGGTCAGCCTGACCCCCGACGGCCTGGAGCTGCGCCGCACCACGTTCGACGACGTCGAGGACATCCGCCCCGACGGCCCCTCGGCCCCGTGGGCCGAGCGGCTGGGCCGCGCGCTGGCCCCGCTGCGCGACTCCAGCCTCTCCGACGACGGCGCCGCCCTGCCGCGCAGCGCCCGGCTGCTCGACGTGATCGGGCTGGACCCGCCCAACGGCGAGGCGATCGCCGCCCACTGGGCCAGCAACGGCCGCAGCACCATCGCCACCCTCGGCGCCGGCCTGGACGGCCCGTTCTCGGTGGACGTGCGCCGGGACGGCCCGCACGCCCTGATCGCCGGGACCACCGGTTCGGGCAAGTCCGAACTGCTGCAGACCCTGGTCGCCTCGCTGGCCGCGGTGAACCGCCCCGAGTCGATGTCGTTCGTGCTGGTCGACTACAAGGGCGGCAGCGCGTTCAAGGACTGCGTGGACCTGCCGCACACCGTCGGCATGGTCACCGACCTGGACACCCACCTGGTGGGCCGGGCCCTGGTCTCGCTCGGCGCCGAGCTGCACCGGCGCGAGCACCTGCTGGCCCGGGTGGGCGCCAAGGACATCGAGGACTACCTGGAGTACCTGGACCGGGACCCGAGCCTGCCGCAGATGCCGCGGCTGATGATCGTCATCGACGAGTTCGCCTCGCTGGCGCGCGAGCTGCCCGACTTCGTCAAGGGCCTGGTCAACATCGCCCAGCGGGGCCGCTCCCTGGGCATCCACATGGTGCTGGCCACCCAGCGCCCGGCCGGCGTGGTCACCTCCGACATCCGCGCCAACACCAACCTGCGCATCGCGCTGCGGATGACCGACGCCGGGGAGAGCCGGGACGTGATCGACGCCGCCGAGTCGGCGCAGATCGGCATCGACACCCCCGGGCGCGCCTACGCCCGGCTGGGCGCGGCCTCGCTGCTGCCGTTCCAGTCCGGCCGGGTGGGCGGCCGGCGCGTGGTCGCCTCCGCCGACGCCCCCGCCCCGGCCGCCTACCCGGTGCGCTGGGGCGACCTGGCGCTGCCGCCGCCGGCCGCCGGACCGCAGCAGGGCGACCAGGGCGACGTGGAGGTCACCGACCTGACGGTGCTGGTGGGCGCCGTCCGGCAGGCGGCCGAGCAGATCGGCGCCGAGCGCCAGCCCAGCCCGTGGCTGGCGGCGCTGCCCGAGCGGCTCACCCTGGCCGACCTGAACCAGGCGGCGCCGCTGCCGCAGGCCGCCCCGGGCCGGGTGCAGCCGGTGCCGGTGGCGATGATGGACCTTCCCGCCGAGCAGGCCCAGCGGCCGTTCTCGCTGGACCTGGAGAGCATGGGCCACCTGCACGTGATCGGATCGGGGCGCAGCGGCCGCTCGCAGGCGCTGCGCACCATCGCCGGGGCGCTCGCGCTCTGCCACCACCCCTCCGACGTGCACATGTACGGCATCGACTGCGGCAACGGCGCCCTGCTGCCGCTGGAGGGCCTGCCGCACTGCGGGTCGGTGGCCGGGCGCACCCAGCAGGAGCGGGTGGTGCGGCTGCTGGGGCTGCTGGGCCGGGAGCTGGAGGAGCGCCAGAAGCGCCTGGCGGCCGAGGGCTGCGCCGACCTGCGGGAGCTGCGCGCCACGCTCGGCGACGGGGAGCGCCCGGCGCACATCGTGCTGTTCATCGACCGCTGGGAGGCCTTCGAGCAGGCCTTCGGCGAGTACAACTACGGCGCGCTGCTGGAGGACGCCCTCACCCTGATGCGCGACGGCGCCGGGGTGGGCATCCACCTGGTCGTCACCGGCGACAAGTCGCTGACCCGCAACAAGTACGCCGCCACCACCGAGCACCGGCTGGTGCTGCGCTGCAACGACCGCGGCGACTACAGCTCGGCTGGGCTCAGCGCCCGCGACCTGCCCGAGACGATCCCCGACGGGCGGGCCTACATCGGCGGCCAGGGCACCGAGCTGCAGTTCGCGCTGCTGTGCGAGGACCCCCAGGGCGCGGCCCAGGCCCAGGAGCTGGCCAACATCGCGGCGTTCACCACCCAGCGCACCCCGCAGGGGACGGCCCCGATGCCGTTCCGCGTGGACGTGCTGCCGGACACGCTCACCTTCGCCGGGACCGAGCGCTACCTGAAGCACCCGCCGCGGCCCCTGTGGGCGCTGGTGGGCGTGGGCGGCAACGAGCTCACCGCCCTGGGTGCCGACCTGGACGAGACCCCCACGTTCCTGGTCAGCGGCCCGCCGAAGTCGGGGCGCTCGTCGATGCTGCTGTCGATGGCCCAGTCGCTGCTGATCGGCGGCACCGAGCTGCTGCTGGTGACGCCGCGCGCGTCCGCGCTGAGCGCGCTGCGCGGCCACCCGGGGGTGCCGGCGGTCCTGGACAAGGCCGACCCCAAGCTGGCCGACCTGCACCAGGCGCTGGGCCGGTTCGAGGGCGATACCGCGGTGGTGATGGTCGACGACGCGGAGCTGCTGCTGCACAACGACTGCGGCAAGGAGTTCACCCGGATCGCCCGCGGCATGGTCGGCAAGGGCTGGGCCATCGTCGCGGCCGGCACCAACGAGGCGCTGCAGGGCGGTTTCAGCGCCTGGCACGTGCACCTCAAGCGGAACCGGATGGGCGCCCTGCTCTCGCCGCAGGCCCCGATCGACGGCGAGGTGCTGGGCCTGCGCCTGCCCAAGGGCGTGCCCGGCTCCCGCCTCACCCCCGGCACCGCCTACCTGCACCTGGGCGACGGCCAGATCCGCCAGGTGAAGGTCCCGCTGCCGCACGGCGTGTCCCCGTCCTGAGCCCTGCCGTCCGAGCCCTGCCTGCCGGGGCCGTGCACGGTGGTCCGCCCCTGTCGTGGAGGGGGCCGCCGGGGCTCGGTCGGGCCCCTCACGGGCGGATGCGTTCCGCGGGGCCGCGGCCGGGCCGGCCACGCGCAGGGCACGGTCGTACCGCTCGGTCGGCCGCGTGCCCTGGAGCAGCGCCATCGGGGCAGCGCGGTCTCCGTCCGCCCCGGTCGGCGCGGTCGTCGCGGATCGGGGCCGGGCCTGTCCGGCCTTCAACGGCCTTTCCTGAGCTCCGGCCGCCGGCGGGCGTTCCTCGGCGCCCGGGAGTTCCGCCCGTCCGGCGGACGCGGCCGTCCGAGCCACGTCCACTCGGACCCCCGTCGCCCTTTCCGGCGCCCCCCGACGGCGCTTCCGCCGGGTCCGTGGAGCCGCCGTCCTGCGGCCGGCCCGGACGCGGGCGGGACCGGCACCTAGAAGCGGTGTTTCCACCGCCTTTGAGGCGCGCCGGGGCGCCGACCGGCGGTGGGCGCGGTTTCGGCGGTCCTGAAGGGCGGAGTCCGCGCGAGTCCGGTGCGGCGCCGCGGCCTCAGCCCTTCAGGGCCGCGCGGGCCGCCTCCATGGTGGTCGTGCGGTAGGCCGCGCCGAACAGGCTGACGTGCACCAGCAGCGGGTACAGCTGGTGGAGCGGGATCCGGCCGCGCCAGCCGGCCGCCATGGGCGCCGCCTCGTTGTAGGCGTCCCGCACCCGGTCCAGGTGGGGCAGGCCGAACAGCGCCAGCATCGCCAGGTCGCCCTCGCGGTGCCCGCCGTGCGCCGAGGGGTCCACCACCGCGGCCCCGTCGTCCTGCCAGATGACGTTGCCGCTCCACAGGTCGCCGTGCACCCGGGCGGGCGGCTCGGGCTCCCCCGCCAGGTCCTCCACCTGGTCGATGACCTTCTCCACGGTGCGCACGTCGGCCGGGGTGAGCGCCCCGCGGTCGGCGGCGCGGCGCAGGAACGGCTCCAGGCGGCGGCGGGCGTAGAACTCCGGCCAGGTGGCGTCGCGGGTGTTGTCCAGCGGAAGCGGGCCGATGTAGCCGTCCCGGTCGGCGCCGAACCCCTCGGCCCCGGCCAGGTGCATGGAGGCGAGCTGGTGGCCGAACCGCTCGGCGGCCTCCGGCGACGCCGGGCGCTCGTCGATCCAGCGCAGGGCCAGGGTGCGCGCGTCCCAGCCCTCGACCTGGCCGGCGGGCGAGCCGAAGGCCCGCCCCAGCCAGGCGAGCCCCAGCGCCTCGGACTCCAGCAGCCCGGGGAAGTCCCCGGCCTCCTGCTCCGAGAGGGCCTTGACGAAGAGCCGGGTGCCGTCGGCGGCCTCGACCCGGTAGATCTCCCAGGCGTGCGAACGGCCCAGCGGCACCGCGCGGACGGTCTCGCGGCCGGTCAGGTCCCGCACGCGGGCGGTGAGCGTGTCCACGCCGCCCCCTAGCGCGGCCCGGCGTCGCCCAGCAGGGCCGCCAGCTCGCCGGTGAGCCCCTTGGCCGCGGACTCGACCATGGTCAGGACCGCGGTGAAGCCGTCCTCGCCGCCGTAGTAGGGGTCGGGGACCTCCGGGTGGGGGCCGGTCCCCGGCGCGAAGGAGCGGAACAGCGCCAGCCGGGAGCGGGCCTGCTCGTCGGGGGCCGCCCGGTGCAGATCGTCCAGGTTGTCGGTGTCCATGGCCAGCACCAGGTCGAACTCGTCGAACCGGCGCGGGTCGAAGCGCCGGGCGACGTGGTCGGTGGGGTAGCCGTGCACCCGCAGCGTGGCGGCGGCGCGCTCGTCCATCCCCGACCCGATGTGCCAGCTTCCGGTGCCCGCGCTCTCCACGTCGACCTTCCCGGCGATGCCCGCGCGGTCCAGGTCGGCGGTGAGCACCTTCTCGGCCATCGGAGAGCGGCAGATGTTGCCGAGGCACACCACGCTGATGCGGTAGGGCCCGGCGCTGCGGCGCGGTTCGGGCAAGCTCATGGCACCACCGTATTGCAGATCAGCCCTTAGGCAGCCGCACCACGGTGACGAAGAAGTCATCGATCTGCCGGACCACCTGGATGAACTGTTCGAAGTCCACCGGTTTGGCCACATAGGCGTTGGCGTGCAGCCGGTAGCTGCGCAGGATGTCCTCCTCGGCCTCGGAGGTGGTCAGCACGACGATCGGGATGTGCGCGAGCGACTCGTCGCCCTTGACCTCCTCCAGCACCTCGCGGCCGTCCTTGCGGGGCAGGTTGAGGTCGAGCAGGATCAGGTGCGGGCGGGGAGCGTCGGCGTACTCGCCCTCGCGGCGCAGGAAGCGCAGCGCCTCGACACCGTCGGAGACGACGTGCAGGCGGTTGCCGACCTTGTGCTCCTCGAACGCCTCCTTGGTCATGAGGACGTCGCCGGGGTCGTCTTCGACCAGCAGCACCTCTATGGGTTGCACCAAAGTGACCTCGCTCATCGTCTTCAGACCTCGTCCCCGTCGCGGCGGTCGCCGGCCGGAGAGGGCGCGCCCTCCGCGGCCGGTCCGCCACCGTCACCGTCCTCGGATCCGCCGCCGCGGGACGGCGGGCCGTCGGGCCCGTCGCCGGCGGGCGGCTCCCCGCCGCCCGCCCGGATGCGGGAAGCGCGCCCGTCGGGGCGGTCCTCCTCCTCGGAGGCCTGCGTCCCGGGATCCTCCGGGGCGGCCTCCGCCTCCGCGGCCTGCGCGGGGTCCTCCGCGTCCTGCGGGTCCCCGTCCTGCCCGGCGCCGGCCGCGGGCCCGTCCTGGGCCCGGCTCTGCTCCGGCACCGCGGGCAGGGACCAGCATATGCGGGTGCCCGGCTCCTCGTCGCCGGTGGCCAGCCAGATCCGGCCGCCGTGGAACTCGATGATCTTCTTGCACATCGCCAGGCCGATCCCGGTGCCCCCGTACTTGTCACGGGTGTGCAGCCGCTGGAAGATCACGAAGATCCGCTCGGCGTACTGCGGGTCGATCCCGATGCCGTTGTCGGCGCAGCAGAAGACCCACTCGTCGCCCTCGCGGCGGACGCTGACGTCCACCCGGGCGTCGTTCTCGCCGCGGAACTTCACCGCGTTGCCCACCAGGTTGAAGAAGACCTGGGTGAGCAGGGTGCGGTCGCCCTCCACGGTGGGCAGGTCCTGGCCGGTGACCACCGCTCCGGCCTCGTCCAGCCGGGTCTCCAGGCTGTTGAGGGCGTCCTCCAGGGCCTGGTTCAGGTCGACCGGCGCGAAGTTCTTGGTGCGGCCCACCCGGGAGAAGGCCAGCAGGTCGTTGATGAGGGTCTGCATCCGCTTGGCGCCCTCGACCGCGAAGTCGATGTAGGAGTCGGCCCGCTCGTCCAGCTGCCCCTTGTAGCGGCGCTGCAGCAGCTGGCAGAAACTGGCCACCTTGCGCAGCGGCTCCTGCAGGTCGTGGGAGGCGACGTAGGCGAACTGCTCCAGCTCCATGTTGGACCGGCGCAGCTCATCGGCCTGGTGCTCCAGCAGCTCGGACTGCTCCTGCAGCTTGCGCCGGGCGGCGCCCACCTCGTGCAGGTCGCTGACGATGCGCTCGCGCATGGCGTCGACGTCCCGCCCCACCCTGGTGATCTCGGGCGGGCCGTGCAGCTCGATGCGGTGCGCGTAGTACCCCTCGGAGACCTGTTGCAGGTGTCCGGCCAGCTCGTCGAGCGGGCGCAGCACCCAGTGCTGCAGCATCACCCACAGGAACACCGCGAGCATGACCACGACGAAGCCGACCAGCACCAGCAGCGCCACCACCTGCTGGGTGGCGTAGCTCAGCCCGGTGCGGGCCTGGGAGATCTCGTCGTCGATGCGCTCCTCGGCGGTCTCGGCGGCCTCCCGCAGCTGGCCGAACCGCTCGCGCCCCAAGCTGAAGGCCTCGGTGTCGACCTCCTCCCCGGCGCGCACCTTGGCCAGGGTGGGCTCGGCGAAGTCGCGGTCCCAGGCCTCGCCGGCGGCCAGGACGTCGTTGACCGCGGCCTGGATCTCCTCGTTGTCCCCGGCCACGGACTCCAGGGTGGCCTCGTTCTCGCGGACCGTGTTGCGCCCCTGCTGGTACGGGCTCAGGAAGTCCTCGTTCCCGGTGAGCGCGTAGCCGCGCAGCCCGTTGTCCATGTTCAGGTAGGCCGACATCACCTGCTGCACCGCGGCCTGGGCCGGGGACAGCTCGTCCACCTGCCGGTCCAGCGAGTCGCGGGCGGTGAACGCGGCGAAGGTGATGAACGACACGGCCGCGACGAGGAGCGCGGCGACGAAGGCGAGGAGGACGGTGACCCGCCTCCTCAGTGTCCAGGGTCTCAACGGGTGCTCCCATGGGTGACCAGCAGCATGGCCACGTCGTCCTGCAGCGGCCCGCCGTTGTGCCGCTCGGCCTCGTCGACGACCCGCTCGGGCACGTCGACCACCGAGGTCCCGGCCTCCAGGACACCGGAGAGGATGCGGCGCAGGCCCGCCACCTCCAAGCGGCCGGGAGGACCGCCGTCGTAGGCGTCGACCAGGCCGTCGGTGTAGAGCATCAGCGTGGCGCCGCGCGGGAGCGCGAACTGCTCGACCTCGGTCTCGGACTCGGGGAAGACCCCCAGCGGCGGGTGCGGGGAGGCCTCGACCTCGGCGACCTTGCCGTCGGTGATGACCAGCGGCGGCGGGTGGCCGAACAGCCGGATGCGGGCGCTCTCGTCCCCGGTGTCCAGGCTGACCTGGCACAGGGTGGCGTACATCTCCTCCTGGGTGCGCTCGCTGATGAGGATCTGCTCCAGCGAGGGCAGTAGGCGGTCCTCGTCGACCCCGCCCATGACCAGGGCGCGCCAGGCGATGCGCAGCTGCACGCCCAGCGCGGCCTCGTCGGGGCCGTGGCCGCTGACGTCGCCGACGATGACGTGCGTGGTCCCGTCCTTCTCCACGGCGTCGTAGAAGTCGCCGCCGACCAGCGCGCGCTTGCGGCCGGGCCGGTAGAAGGTGCGGTGCGACAGGGGCGAGGCGTCCAGCAGCACCTGGGGGAGCAGGCCCCGCTCCAGGCGCATGTTCTCGCGGGCGTAGAGCTCGGCCTCGCGGAGCTGGCGGGCGTTCTCGTCGGCGCGCTGGCGCTCGACCGAGTAGCGCAGGCTGCGCGCCAGCAGGGAGCCGTCGACCTGGCCCTTGACCAGGTAGTCCTGGGCGCCGGCGGCGACCGCGGCCACGCCCTCGTGCTCGTCGTCCAGGCCGGTGAGCACCACCACGGCGGCCGAGCGGGCGGTGTCCAGCACCGTGCGCAGCAGCGGCATGCCGTCGGCGTCGGGCAGGTTGAGGTCGAGCAGCACGCACCCGCGGAAGCGGGGCAGCTCGCGGCGCGCCTCGGCGTAGGTGCGCACCCAGGTGATGCGGCAGTCCAGGTCGGTTTCGGCGAGGAGCTCCTCGACGAGGAAGGCGTCCTGGGCGTCGTCCTCGACCAGCAGGACGTCGACCGAGGCGACCGGGGACGCCGAGGCGGAGGCGTCGGCGTCGGCCGGCCTCGCGGGTTCGGATCGCGTCACGGTCACTGCCCCAAGTCCTGATTCACTGGCATTCTCAGCCGCCCCTCGTCGCGGCAGACAAACGATAGTGTCCCCGCCTCGCAGGCCGCCACTGCACGTGCTAACGCACGGTCTGCCGCGTCTCGTTCCCCTCTTCCGCGGCCGACTCTTCCGGTTCCTCCCGTTTCGCCAGGTCTGCTCCCCCGTCCCGGGCAAGGATACCGGCCACCGCCCCGCCGCCGCCCCGCTCCGGCCGCACCCGCTGACCGGGGCCCCTGAGAATCCGCCGAGAGTTATACGACAGTGCGTCATAACGGTCTTGACACCCGTCGTCATCGTGCTGACATGATGTCAGAAAGCCGGGCGGATCCACCGCCCGCGACCGGCGCCGGGCGGCGCCGGGAGGGAGGGGGACCAGTGGAGGACGGGCGCTTCTCCGAGCGGCTCAAGGCCGCCACCTGGCAGGCGCACGGCGAGGCCGAGCAGCACGGGTTCACCCGGGCCCTGCTCGACGGCGCGCTTCCGGTGGACGGCTACGCCGCGATGACCGCCCAGCACTACTTCGCCTACACCGCCCTGGAGGAGGTCGGCCGCGCGCTGGCCGACGACCCGGTGGCCGGGCCGTTCGTCGACCCCGCCCTGTTCCGGGTGGAGGCCCTGGAACGCGACCTCGCCCTGCTCTACGGCCCCGGCTGGGCCCAGGAGATCGCGCCCACCCCGCCCACCGCCACCTACACGGCCCGCATCCGGCAGATGGCCGACCACCCGGCCGGCTATGTGGCGCACCACTACACCCGCTACATGGGCGACGTCTCCGGCGGCCAGTTCATCCGCAAGGTCGCGGCGACGGCCTACGGCCTGGCGGACGGCGCCGGGACCGCGTTCTACGACTTCTCCGCTCTGGGCAGCCTGCCGAGGTTCAAGGACGCCTACCGGGCCCGGCTCGACGCCCTGGACCTGGACGAGACCGCGCGCCGGTCGGTGATCCGCGAAACGGGCCTGGCCTACCAGCTCAACACCGAGGTCCTCGCCGACCTCGGCCGCCGCCACGCGCCCGGCCTGGCGGCCTGAGCGCCCCGCGCGAAGGCGCACGCGGTGGCGGCCCCCGCCCCAGCACCCCGGGGTGGCGACGGTGAGGACGGCTCCGCCGCCACCCCGGTCCTCCGGTGCACCCCCGGAGCCGCCGGGAGCCGCCGCGGGCCCCGGCCCCGCGGACGCCCCGGCGGCCGCAGCCCGGACCTCTCCGCGCACCGCCGTTCGGCGCACCCGCCGTCGTGCCCGATCCGGGACGGGACCGGGCGGGAACGGCCCCTCCCGCACCGTCGGCGCCGTCGGCCCCGCCCACGCTCCCCGGGCGCCGTGCCCTCCCGTCCCGCTCCGCTTCACCGACTCCCCCGCGCCGGAGCGTGCGACCATGGGGGCATGCCCAAGATCTCCGCGCCGACCATCGCCGCACACCGGGCCCAGACGCGCGGGCGCATCCTGGACGCGGTCGCCGAGCTGACCCGGACCGAGGGCATCGACGACATCTCCATGACCGAGGTCGCGGCGCGGGCGGGCATCACCCGGACGGCCCTGTACAACTACTTCCCGGACAAGGCGGCCCTGCTCCTGGCCTTCGCCGAGGAGGCCACCGCCGGCTTCCTGGAGCGGTACCGGTCCGAGCTGCACAGCGTCCCGGCGCCCACCGACCGGCTCTCGGTGTTCGTCCGCTTCCAGCTGGAGGCGATCGCCGAGCACCCCCACCC
Organism: Nocardiopsis halophila DSM 44494; assembly: GCF_000341245.1. Taxonomy (GTDB): domain Bacteria; phylum Actinomycetota; class Actinomycetes; order Streptosporangiales; family Streptosporangiaceae; genus Nocardiopsis_A; species Nocardiopsis_A halophila. The sequence continues at coordinate 5,417 of NZ_ANAD01000152.1, read as the reverse complement.
GCCGGCCGCCGAGCTCGGCGCCAGCCTCGGCCCGGACGCCTACCAGCGCCTCGCCGACCACGTCGAGCCCATGCAGCAGCTGCTGGAGGAGGTCCTGCGGCACGGGACCGCCGAAGGGGCCTTCGCCGAGCAGCCGGTGACCGCGACGGCCCGGCTGGTCCTGGCCATGATCGGGGCCCAGCGGGTGCCCATCCTGCGCGGGGAGACCTCGGTGGAGGAGGCGCACGCCCTGGTGACCTCCTTCACCCTGCGCGCGCTCGGCGCCCCCGCCGAAGCGGCCGCGCACGGAGCCGCCGCGCACGGAGCGGACGCACACGGCGCGGACGCGGGGCGGAACGGAGCGGTTCGGGACCGGCCATAACCGGCCGCATCCCCTCTGCCCCCTCCCGCAGAGGCCTTCCCGTGGGGAACAATCGGGCGCGCACACCCTCAGCCCCTCCCCTCAGTCGTAGAAGGCCTGACCCGACGTGTCCCTCGCCCTCCTCTTCGTCGGCGCCGTGCTGATCGCCGTCGCCGTCAGCAACCGAGTCGTCCGCTTCTTCCCGGCCGTGGCCGTGCTCCCCGCACGCCTCACCGAGGCCGGCCGCGCCACCCTGACCACGGTGGGCGGAAGCGCGCTGATCATCGCCTTCTTCCTGGCGCTCTCGGGGATCTGACCCCGCACGGGTCCGATGGGCCGTGTCCGCCGGAGCGGTGCCTTCCGTTCTCCCGGAATCCGCCGGAACGGAAGGGGATCCGCGTCCGTCCGGGACGGCAGGCACGCCGCGCCGGGGGAGGGGCCGCTCCGGCCGCCGGGCGCACCCGACGACCCGCCCGGTGCCCCGTGGCGCGGCACCACCGGGGCCTCCAGAGCCGGAAGGAAACCCCTTCACCTGCGACGACGGCGCGGGCGGCGCGGGCGGCGCGGGCGTCGTCCGACCCGCCGTGCCGTCGCCCCGCGGGGGCCGGCGCCGGCCGTCCCGCCCTCCGCGCGGACCCCGGCCCGCCGTTCAGCGCAGGGTGCGCATGAGGGTGCGGGCCGCGCCGGCGGCCGCGGCCGCGCCGGCCAGTGCCGCGGCGCCCGCGATGGCCTCGCGGCGCAGACCGCGCTCACGGGCGGCCTTCAGAGCGGCCTCCCGGTCGGAACCGGTGAACGCCCCGCCGCACAGCTCCGTCGGCAGCTCCTGAGGGCGCCACCTCCGGGGCCACACCGTGGCCATGGGGAGCGGCCCCTTCGCCGGGGTGCGGCTCTTGAGGCGGACCGGCCCGCCGTTGGTCCGGGACTCGACTTCCAGCTCCCGCGGCGCGGGGCCGGTGTAGTACAGCTCTCCGGGCGCCGTGGCCAGCATCTCGGCCAGGATGCGGGCGCACGCACGCGCGTCGCCCAGGGCGGTGTGCTGCCCCGAGGGCCAGTGCCCGTTCAGCGCCAGGCTCGCCCGCGGCAGCGAGTACCGGTCCAGGTCGAGCTGGGAGCGCAGCGCACGCAGGGTGCACAGCCCCGGGACGCCTTCGGGCAAGCCCTCCGGGACCAGCTCACCGGTGAGGAAGGCCGCCTCGAAGTCCAGGTTGTGCCCGACCACCACGGCGTCCGAGAACAGCCCCGCCAGCTCCCGGGCCAGTGCGCCCGCCCGAGGCGCCCCCGCCACGTCGCCGTCGGCGATGCCGTGGAACTCGCGCCCGGCGATCGGGGCGCCCGGGTCGACCAGAGTGCTGAACTCGCGCAGCACGGTGCCGTCGCCGCGCATCCGCACCACCGCGACCTCGCACACCCGCGCCCCCTGCGCCGGGTCCAGCCCGGTGGTCTCCACGTCGAGGACGGCGTACTCCAGGCCGCGCGCCGGCAGGGCGGCCCCGCCCCGCACACGGGTCAGGGCCCCGTGCGCGATCGCCCCGCGCGTGTGCGGGCGCCCGCCCCTCAACCACTCCAGCACTGCCACTGCGGCACGTCCTCCCCCGTACGACCGGTTCCGGCGCGGGCCCCGGTCGGCCGGGCCGCGCCGTTGCCCGACCTTACGGCACGCCTGCGACGGGTGCGGGAAGAGAGCCGCGCCGCATAACGTTGAGCCGTCTGTCCGGCTTTGTCGTGAATGGAGGCCCGGTGTCCCACCCGTCGTCCCCGCTGCCCGAATACGTGCCGCTCGCCGAGGTCGTGCGCTCCGGCTTCCGCGAAGGCGTGCACTACGGCGCCGTCGTCGGCATCGCCCCGGACGGCGGGACCGGGTACGCGCGCGGACCGGTGGGCGCGCCGATGTTCCCGCGCTCGGCAGCCAAGCCCTTCCAGGCGCTGGCCGTGCTGCGCGCCGGGGCCGACCTGTCCGGGGCGGAGCTGGCCGTGGCCGCCGGCAGCCACAGCGGCCAGGACATCCACGCCGACATCGTCCGCAAGATGCTGGCCGACGCCGGGCTCTCCCCCGACGACCTGCGCTGCCCGGTCGACTGGCCGATGGGGCGGCGCTTCCGCGACGCCCTGCTGCGCTCCGGCGGCGAGCCGAGCCGCCTGCTGATGAACTGCTCGGGCAAGCACGCCGCGATGCTCACCGCGTGCACCGCGCGGGGCTGGAGCACCGCCGACTACCTCGACCCCGTCCACCCGCTCCAGGTCCTGGTCCGCGAGACCATCGAGGACATGTGCGGCGAGCCGGTCGCGCACACCGCCGTCGACGGCTGCGGCGCCCCGCAGATGGCCGTCTCGCTGGAGGGCCTGGCGCGCGGCGTGCGGGCCATGGCGCTGGCCCCGGAGGGCACCCCCGAGGCGGCCGTGGTCGCCGCCATGCGCGCCCACCCCGAGTACGTGGCCGGCGAGGGCCGGGCCGACACCCGCCTCATGCACGGCCTGCCCGGCCTGGTCTCCAAGATCGGCGCCGAAGGCGTCATCGTGCTGGCCGACCGGGAGGGGCGCGCGGTCGCCGTCAAGGTGTCCGACGGCGATGCCGAGACCCGCGCCCGCACCATGGTCGCGCTGACCGCGCTGCGCGAGCTGGGCGCCGACGTCTCCCCCGTTTCGGACATGCTCAGTTCCGACATCCTCGGCGGCGGCGAGCCGGTCGGTGCGATCCGCCCCCTGTAGCCGCGGCCCGTCCGGGCCCCAGGCCGCCGGGGCGCCGCCGGGCCGGCTCCGGCGGGTGCCCCTAGCCTGGACGGGGATCCCCACTACCCCCTGATCCGAGAGCGGAGCCATGGACAACGTCGTCATCGCAGGCGCGGGGATGGCCGGCCTGCACGCCGCCGAATCCCTGCGCGAGGCCGGCTTCGAGGGCCGCGTCACGCTGATCGGGGCCGAGGAGCACCGGCCCTACTCGCGGCCGCCCCTGTCCAAGGAGGTGCTGACCGGCACCTCCTCGCCCAAGGGGATCGCCCTGCGCGACGATGCGGCGTTCGACGCCCTCCGGCTCGACCTGCGCCTGGGCCGCGGCGCCGCCCGGCTGCTGCCCGGTGAGCGGGCGGTGGAGCTGGACGACGGGTCGCGGGTGCGCGCCGACGGCGTGGTGGTCGCGACCGGCGCGCGGGCGCGCCGCCCCGGCACCGGCCTGGCCGGCGTGCACGTGCTGCGCACCCGGGAGGACGCCGAGGAGGTCCGGGCCGACCTGGAGCGGCACGACCGCGTCGCCGTGGTCGGGGCCGGGTTCGTCGGGGCCGAGGTCGCGGCGAGCGCCCGGGCGCTCGGCCGGGAGGTGGTGCTGGTCGAGGCCGCGCCCACCCCGCTCACCCGGGCCGTCGACCCGCGCGTCGGGCGGGTCCTGACCGACCTGCACCGCGACAACGGTGTGGACCTGCGCTTGGGCGTCGGGGTGAGCGGGTTCGAGGGCGAGGGCGGGCGCGTGCGCCGGATCCGCCTGGCCGACGGCTCGGCGGTGGAGGCCCCGGTCGTGGTCTGCGGCCTGGGGGTCGACCTCAACACCGAGTGGCTGGAGGGGTCCGGGGTCGCCCTCGCCGACGGCGCCGGGGGCGTGCTGTGCGATGCGCGCGGGCGCACCTCACTGCCGAACGTGTACGCCGCCGGGGACCTGGCGAACTTCCCGCACCCGCGCTACGGAGGCCGGATGCGGCTGGAGCACTGGACCAACGCCGGGGAGCAGGCCGCGGTGGCCGCGCGCAACCTGCTGGCCGGAGAGGGGGCCGCGGAGGAGTACACGCCGGTCCCCTACTTCTGGTCGGACCAGTACAAGCGGAAGATCCAGCTGCTGGGGCAGGCCGCCCCGGCGGACCGTGTGGAGTTCGTGCACGGGTCGCCCGAGGAGCGCAAGTTCGTGGCGTTCTTCGGGCGCGAGGGCATGCTCATCGGAGTGCTGGGGCTGAAGTCCACGCCCAAGACGATGCGCTACCGCCCCCTGCTGGCCGAGCCGACCTCCTGGGAGGACGCGCTGGCCGCCGCGGGCGTCGGCCGGTAGGGCGCCGCCCGTCCCCGCACCGCTCGTCCCGCTCCGGTCGCGGCCCCCGGGCGCCGCGACCGGACGGCGGCCGTCGGCGCCCTAGTCCTCCAGGCTCAGCGCCTGCTTAGGGCACATCCGGACGGCCTCCTCCAGCTCGGGCCGGAGCTCTTCGGGCGGCTCCTCCTGCAGGATGTAGAGGTTGTCGTCGTCGCGGACCTCGAACACCTCGGGCAGGATCCCCATGCAGACGGCGTTGCTCTCGCAGAGGTCGTAGTCGACCTTGACCTTCATCGTGAGCCTCCTTGCGCGGATTGTGGCCCCGAGCCTAGTCCGCGCCCCCGGGGCCGCGCCGCCGCGGCCCCGGGACCGGCGTCACGACGCGGCGAAGCGGTCGGTCGCCTCGATCAGCCGGTGCAGGATACCCGGCTCGCTGAAGGCGTGGCCCGCGTCGTCGACGACGTGGAAGTCCGCTTCCGGCCACGCCCGGTGCAGGTCGAAGGCGGTCCGCGCCGGGGTGCACACGTCGTAGCGCCCCTGCACGATCACGCCGGGGATGCCGCGCAGCCGGTCGGCGCGCTCGATGAGCTGTCCCGGGGTGAAGAACCCCTTGTTGGTGAAGTAGTGGTTCTCGATGCGGGCGAACGCCAGGGCGTAGTCCTCCTCGGCGTGCTGGGCCCGCACCGCCTCGTCGGGCAGCAGCGTGACCGTGGACCCCTCCCACACGCTCCAGGCGCGCGCGGCCTCCACGCGCACCTTGCGGTCCGGGTGGTTGAGCCTCCTGGCGTAGGCGGCGATCAGGTCGCCGCGCTCCTCCTCGGGGATGGGGGCCAGGTAGTTCTCCCACACATCGGGGAAGAGGTGGCTCGCGCCGTTCTGGTAGAACCACTGCAGCTCGTCGTCGCGCAGCGTGAAGATACCGCGCAGGACCAGCTCGCTGACGCGCTCGGGGTGCTCCTCGGCGTAGGCCAGGGCCAGCGCGCTGCCCCAGGACCCGCCGAAGACCAGCCAGCTGTCCACGCCGGCCATCTCGCGCAGCCGCTCGATGTCGGCCACCAGGTTCCACGTGGG
>NZ_ANAD01000151.1 GCF_000341245.1 Nocardiopsis halophila DSM 44494 | reverse complement strand
CCCCCGGGCCCCGCCGAAGACCAGCCAGCTGTCCACGCCGGCCATCTCGCGCAGCCGCTCGATGTCGGCCACCAGGTTCCACGTGGTGTTGGCCGACAGGTCCACGTCCATGCCGGAGGCGTGCGGGGTGCTGCGGCCGCAGTTGCGCTGGTCGAACAGGAGCACCCGGTAGCGCTCGGGGTCGAACAGGCGCCGGTGGTCGGGGCCGGTGCCGCCGCCGGGGCCGCCGTGCAGGAAGACCGCCGGCTTTCCGTCGGGGTTGCCGGACAGCTCCCAGTAGAGGCTGTCGCCGCCGCCCACGTCGAGCATCCCGCTGTCGTAGGGGGTGATCGGGGGGTAAAGGGTCCGCAGGGTCATCGGCGACCGCCTTTCGTTCGTGGTCGAGCGCTACAGGCGCCCCAGCAGCTCGGCCTTCTTCGCGGCGAACTCCTCCTCGGTGACGAGGCCGTCGTCGCGCAGGCGGGCGAGCTCGCGGATGCGCCGGGAGATCTCCTCGGGGTCGGGGCGCGGCGCGCTGTGCGGCGCGGGCGCCTCCGGCGCACCGGGGGTCCCCACCTCTCTACCACCGGCTCCCCGGGCGGCGCCCGCCGCGCCCGGCAGGTGGGCGTTGACCACGGCGGCCAGTAGCCGAAGCCGGGCCTGCTCGCCGCCGTCCAGGGTGCACATCCCTGCGGGGTCCTTGCGGATCCCGCCCCCGGAGGCGTCCTCACCTGCGACGGCGAACCGCACCCCCGCCCACCCCGAGGGCTCGGGCGGCACCCATTCGGCGCGGACCAGCCCGTCGAGCGGCAGGACCCGCCCGCCGAGGCGCCGCTTCTCCTTGCCTCGGGGGCGCTGCCAGCGCAGGCGCACCTCGCCGCCGTCGACGACCGCCTCGCCCTCCGCGCAGACGGCCTTGAAGGGCGGGGCCGGGACCAGGGACCGCGCCACCTCGGCGGGGTCGGGTCGAGGCCCGGCCACCCGCGCGCCCTCGGCCAGGACCCGCAGCTGGTCGGCCTGGTACTCGGCGGTGAGCACGGAGTCGGCCGGGCCGGTGAGCCGGAAGGGGGCGCCGCGGTCCTGCTCGCCCAGGGCGCTCTCGGCGAAGGGGTCGGCCCCCTCCTCGAGGCGCAGGGACAGGCTCCACCGCCTGCGCCCCGCGTCGGGCCGGAACTCCACCCCGGCGATGGCCGCATAGGGCACGGCGCACCGGCGGAGCAGCCGCAGCATGCGGTGCACCCGCCAGCGGTCCGCGTAGTCGATGCGGACCGCGTCCGCGCCGAAGGTCCACGTTCCCTGGTGGCCGCTCAGGTCGCTCACCGCACCGATCGTAGTGGCCGCCCCCGCGGCCCGGCGCTCCGGGACATCAGGGACCCGCAGCGGTTAGAGTGACAGCGCTCACACCCCGGATGCGGAGGTCCATCCATGTCGAACCCCGCCACCGCCGAGTTCCGCGCGGCGCGCGACCTGCTGCTGGAGTTCCGGGAGGACCGCGCCCAGGCGCACGCGCGCTTCTCCTGGCCCCGGCCCGACCACTTCAACTGGGCACAGGACCACTTCGACCCGGCCGCCGAGGAGCACCCCGACCGGCTCGCCCTGTGGATCGTGGACGAGGACGGCTCGGAGACGCGGCTGACCTACCGCGAGATGGCCGAGCGCAGCCGCCAGACCGCCAACTGGCTGCACAACCAGGGCGTGCACCGGGGCGACAGGGTGCTGGTGATGCTGGGCAACCAGGTCGAGCTGTGGGAGACCACGCTGGCCGCGATCCGCCTGGGGGCGGTGCTCATCCCCGCCACACCGCTGCTGACCACCGCCGACCTGGCCGACCGGATCGAGCGCGGCGGGGTGCGGCACGTGATCGCCAACGCGGCCGACACCCCCAAGTTCGAGGGGCTCGGCGGCCACTGGACACGGATCAGCGTGGGCTACATGGAGGGCTGGCTGCCCTACACCGACTGCCGGCACGCCGCCGTCGACTTCGCCCCGGACCACCGGACGCTGGCCGACGACCCGCTGCTGCTGTACTTCACCTCCGGCACCACCTCGGCGCCCAAGCTGGTGCAGCACACCCAGCTCTCCTACCCGGCCGGGCACCTGTCCACGATGTACTGGGTGGGGATCCGCCCGGGCGACGTGCACCTGAACATCTCCTCCCCCGGGTGGGCCAAGCACGCCTACAGCAGCGTGTTCGCCCCGTGGAACGCCCAGGCGACGGTGCTCTCGGTGAACCAGTCCCGGTTCGACGCCGCCGGCCTGCTGGAGGCGGTGCGCCGGTGCGGCGTGGACACCTTCTGCGCCCCGCCGACCGTGTGGCGCATGCTCATCCAGGCCGACCTGGGCGGGGGCGGTGCGCCGNCGGGGGGGGGAGCCGCTCAACCCCGAGGTGATCGATCAGGTGCGCGCGGCCTGGGGCGTGACCGTGCGGGACGGGTACGGCCAGACCGAGACCACGGTGACCGTGGGCAACTCCCCCGGCCAGGAGGTGCGCCCGGGGTCGATGGGGGTGCCGATGCCCGGGTACGACGTGGTCCTGGCCGACCCGGCCACCGGCGCGCCGAGCGACCAGGGCGAGGTGTGCCTGGCGCTGCACGACGCCCCGGTGGGGGTGATGTCCGGCTACACCGACAGCGAGGAGCGCACCGCCGAGGTGATGCGCGACGGGCTCTACCACACCGGCGACGTCGCCTCCCGGGACGCCGACGGCCACATCACCTTCATCGGCCGCCGCGACGACGTGTTCAAGGCCTCCGACTACCGCATCTCCCCCTTCGAGCTGGAGAGCGTGCTCATCGAGCACGAGCTGGTCGCCGAGGCGGCGGTGGTGCCCTCGCCCGACCCGGTGCGCCTGGCGGTGCCCAAGGCGTTCGTCACCCTGGTGGCGGGGGCGCGGCCGGACGCCGAGACCGCCCGGTCCGTCCTGGAGTTCTGCCGGGAGCGGCTGGCGCCCTACAAGCGGGTGCGGCGAGTGGAGTTCGCCGAGCTGCCCAAGACGGTCTCGGGCAAGATCCGGCGGGTGGAGCTGCGGACCGCCGAGCACGAGCGGGGCGCCCCGGACAAGGGGCGCAACGCGCAGGAGTTCTGGGAGGAGGACTTCCCCGACCTGAAGGGGTGAGTCTCACGGGCTGAGAAACCCCGTGATGACCCGCACCACACTCCCGCACACCCCCTCGGACCTGCGGCCCCGTTGGCGCTAAGGTTCCTGGAGGGCCGATCGGGGACGACGGGTACGAGGAGCATCCGAGCCATGACGAGCAGCACCAACGACACGCGCATCGTCAGCTACCGGCCACTGGTCGCACCGCGCGACCTGCTGGCCGAGCTGCCGATGGGCCCAGAGCGCACCGCGCTGGTGGAGGACGCCCGGGCCGAGGTGACGCGGGTGCTGAACGGGCAGGACGACCGCCTGCTCGTCATCGTGGGGCCGTGCTCGGTGCACGACACGGAGGCGGCGCTGGACTACGCGCGCCGCCTCAAGGAGCTCACCCCCTCGGTCAGCGCCGACCTGTGCGTGGTGATGCGCGTCTACTTCGAGAAGCCTCGTACCACCCTGGGGTGGAAGGGCCTGATCAACGACCCGGACCTGAACGAGAGCTACGACGTGCACCGCGGCCTGCGCACCGCGCGCCGGCTCCTGCTGGACATCGGCGCGCTGGGGGTCCCGGCGGGCACCGAGTTCCTCGACCCGATCACCCCGCAGTACATCGCCGACGCCGTCGCCTGGGGGGCGATCGGCGCGCGCACCACCGAGAGCCAGGTGCACCGCCAGCTCGGCAGCGGCCTGAGCATGCCGGTCGGGTTCAAGAACGGCACCGACGGCGACGTGCAGGTGGCGGTGGACGCCTGCGGGGCGGCCGCCGCGCCGCACACCTTCTTCGGTGTGGACCCCTCCGGCGCCGGGTCGGTGGTGAGCACCGGCGGCAACCCGGACTGCCACCTCATCCTGCGCGGCGGGCGCACCGGCCCCAACTACGGGGCCGAGGACGTGCGGGGCGCGCTGGACGTGGTCGAGGGCGCCGGCCTGCGCCGCCGGGTCATGATCGACGCCTCGCACGCCAACAGCGGCAAGGACCACGCGCGCCAGCCGCTGGTGGCCCAGGACATCGCCGCTCAGGTGGCCGAGGGGCAGCAGGGCATCATCGGCGTGATGCTGGAGAGCTTCATCGAGGAGGGCGCCCAGAAGCTGGGCGACCCGGCCGACCTGGTGTACGGCAAGTCGATCACCGACAAGTGCATGGGCTGGGACACCACCGTCGAGGTCTTGGAGGGCCTGGCCGAGGCGGTGCGCCGCCGCCGCAAGGCCTGACCCGCACGCACGTGGGCCCGGCACGGACTGGTCGTCCGTGCCGGGCCCACGTGCGTGCGGCCGGAACCGCCGGGTCCGCGGGAACCGGGAGGAACCACGGTCCCGGCGGCCCCGCCCCCTCCTCCGGCCTCAGTCGACGCCCGCGGCCGCCAGGTCCTCCGGGGCGGGCGCCTCGGTGGCCAGGCTGGCCGCCACGAGCGCCGCCAGCGCCGCCGGCAGGGCCACGACCACGCCGTTGACGTCGCCCGGGGTGCCCGCCAGCTGCCAGCCCACCGTGGTCGCGGCGCCGACGACCAGGGCCGCGACCGCCCCGGCCGTGGTGGCCCGCTTCCAGAACAGCACCGCGAAGACCGCGGGGGTGATGGCCGCGCCGTAGACGGTGTAGGAGTACATCTGCAGCTCGAGCACGGTCGGGAAGTACAGGCCCAGGCCGAAGGCGACGAGCGCGATGGCCAGCACCGACCCCCGCTGCACGGCCAGGGTGCGGCGCGCGGAGGCCTCCCGGCGGGAGAAGCGCGCGTACAGGTCGTAGGTCAGGTTGGAGGCGGCCGAGAGCATGAACGACGAGCCGGTGGTGATGACGAAGGCGACCGCGCCGGCGAGGATCAGGCCGCCGAGCACCGCGGGCAGGTGGCCCTCGGAGGCCAGGCTCAGGATCGCCATGTCGCCGTTGATGCCGGGCATGAGCACCGCGGCCGCCGAGGCCAGCAGGACCACCGGGATGAAGATGAAGAAGCTGGAGACGAGCATGCCCAGGGTGGAGGTGCGGGCGGTGCGCTCGTCCTGGGCGGCGGTCAGGCGCTGGTAGATGTTCTGGTCGGCCAGCAGGAGCAGGAACAGCGGCAGGAAGTAGCCCAGCAGCTGCAGGGCGGTGAGCCCGCCGGTGGGGGCGGNGGGGCCGCCGACAGCGGTGAAGACCAGCGGCAGGGACACGAACAGGCCGAGCACGATGAGGATCGCCGACATGAAGTCGGTGTAGGCCACCGAGAACAGGCCGCCGGTGACGGTGAGCAGGGTGACGACCACCGCCACCAGGACCGTGCCCTGGGTAGAGGTCAGCGGGGTGATCAGGCTGACCACGTACCCGCCGCCGATGAACTGGGAGGCGACCAGGCCGATGTAGGCCAGGGCGGTGACGGCGGCGGCGACGGTGCGCACCCCGGTACCGAAGCGGACCTCCAGCAGCTCGGGGACGGTGTGCCGGGAGGCGCGCCGGATGCGCCGGGCCGCGAGCAGCAGCACCAGGATGCCCAGCGGGGTGCCGGCGAAGAAGACGAGGCCGGCGACGGGGCCGTAGGTGTAGGCGAAGTTGGCGCCGCCGATGATCGTCCCGGAACCGACCCAGGTCACCAGCATCGTGGCGACCATGACGGGCCGGGGCAGGCTGCGCCCGGCGAACAGGAAGTCGTCGCCGCCGCCGAGCCGGCCCGAGCGGAGGAAGTACAGGGCGACGCCCACCATGGCCAGCAGGTACACGGCGAGGATCGCGAGATGGACGGTCTGCATGGGACACCTTCGCGGACGGGGGAGGCCGGGGACGGCCTCGTGAGGTGAGGCCGGGGGACGGATCCGATGAGGGCGATGTAAGCAGCACCACCCTGTGTCCTGCAACACTTATTGCAGATGATGTGACTCAGGTCACTACGATCCCCGCTGTGTGTTCACCGAGGTCACAGCACTCGACCACACAGCGTCCCCCCCGAGGCCCGTCGAAGACGGCGACGGAGCAGCAGGAACCCCGCTCGCGGCTGCTTGCCGGGTGGCGGGCGGGCGGGGTGCCAGGTGGAGGGCCGCGACGAAGGTCGGCGGCCAATCGCGGCAGCGCCGTCGGGTATCGGGCATGCGTATGCTCCAGGAAGTAGGCGGCGACGGAGCAGCGGGAACCCCGCTCACGGCCCCGGCCGGGCGGCGGGCCGGCGGGGTGCCGGGCGGGAGGCGGCGACGAGAACGGGCAGGCGACCCCCACGGCAACGCTGTCGGCTACCGGGCGTGTACATGGTCACCGAAGGGGCGGCGACGGCACAGCGGGAACCCCGCTCGCGCCCGCTGGCCGGGCGGTGGGGCCCCTGCGGTACAGGCGTTTCAGCGGCGACGGCACAGCCGGTACCCCACTT
>NZ_ANAD01000150.1 GCF_000341245.1 Nocardiopsis halophila DSM 44494 | reverse complement strand
GTGCCGGGCGGGAGGCGGCGACGAGGAAGCGGGGGAGGTTCCCCGGCGTCGCCGGTCGGCCGGCCGGCTCTTGCGCGGTCCGAGGTGTGCCGGTGGCCGTACGCTGGCGCTCGCCGCGTCCGGTCGGCCCCACCGGGTTCCTCTTCGATCGACGCCCCTCTTGTGACCTGGTCGAACACGAACCGTCACAGCCGGGGGCGGGCGGGAGCGCGCCCGTCGGCGGCTTTTCGAGCGGGTCGGGTGCGATGTCGGCCAGACCAGAACGCGATTCGGTGGCCGGATGTCCGCGATGGTGCCGGTCGTCGGGTTTTCGAAGGGGTGGGGCGGCGAGCCCGGCCCGGGGCGGGCGCCCCGGGCCGGGCTCGCCGCCGGTACCGACCGGTTCCTGGTCACCCGGAGTGAGGGGGAGGCCGGTAAAGGGGGCCGGTGTTCCGGTTGCGGGGGTGTCGGGTACCGAATCCGGTTCTGGTCTGGCC
>NZ_ANAD01000149.1 GCF_000341245.1 Nocardiopsis halophila DSM 44494 | reverse complement strand
CCCCCGCCGCACGCCCGACCGGCTCCGGGCCCCGTTCCGGGGCGTTCGGGGGTTTCGTGCCTCTTCTGGACCGGACACGGTGGGGCATTGCGGGTGCCCTGGCGGGGTGGGAGCGATCGAGAGTGGTGGTATCGCCACCCAAGTGCACATTGGGTGGCGATACCACCACTCTCGATGCGGCCGGGGCCCCGGGCCCGCTCCCCGGCGCCTGCTCCGCGGGGCCTTGGCATGTGCGCCGGGCAAGCGCCGCGCTTCGTCGTCGCCGCCCTCCCCCTGGTGCTCCGCCGACCCGGCGCCCGGCCAGCAGCCATGAGCGGGGCACCCGCTGCTGCGTTGTTGCCGCCTTGTCCTGGACCGCGAGGAACCAGTCAGCCGGCCGGCGACGCCGGGCAACCGCCCTGCTTCCTCGTCGCCGCTCTTCCCCCGGCGCCCCGCCGGCCCGGCGCCCGGCCGACAGCCCGGAGTGGGGCACCCGCTGCTCCGTCGCCGCCCCTCCGGTGACCATGTACACGCCCGGTAGCCGACAGCGTTGCCGTGGGGGTCGCCTGCCCGTTCTCGTCGCCGCCTCCCGTCCGGTGCTCCGCCGACCCGGCGCCCGGCGAGCAGGCATGAGCGGGGTACCGGCTGTGCCGTCGCCGCTGAAACGCCTGTACCGCAGGGGACCCGCCGCCCGGCCGACAGCCATGAGCGGGGTAACCGCTGTCCCGTCGTTGCCGCCTACTCCTGGACCGCGAGGAACCAGTCGGCCGACCGGCGACGCCGGGCAACCGCCCCGGCCCCTCCTCGCCGCCCCCACCGGTGGGGGCGCCCTCAGAAGAGTTCGGCCTCTTCCCACAGGTGCTCGGTGCGGCGGACGGCCTGGAGCGCCCGGTCGCCGCCGATGCGGGTCAGTTCGGCGAGCACCCCGTGCACGACGGCCATCGCCGCCGTCAGGGACGGGAACATGCCCACGCCCTCGCTCGGGACCACGATCACGTGCTCGGCACCCTCGACCAGCGGCGAGTCGCGCCGGTCGGTGATCACCGCGGTGGGCACGGAGCGCTCCGCCGCGATGCGGGCCGCGGCGCGGATCGCGCGGGGCACCCGCCACAGGTCGCACACCACCACCAGGTCGCCCGCGTCCATCCTGGCCAGGGCGCTGACCAGCGCGGTCCCGCCGACGTCGCGCATCTCCACGTCGTAGCCCATGATCCCGGCGGCGTGCGAGAGCTGCAGGCCCGGCGCCGCGAACGTGCCCGAGCCCAGCACCAGCGTGCGCCGCGCGCCGTGCACCGCGCCCGCCAGCGCGCGGACCCGCTCCGGCTCCAGTGTGCGGTCCAGGGTGCGCAGCGCCTCCCGGTCCGAGCGCACGGCCTCGCGCACCGGGTCGGCGGTGCCCGCGTGCTCGGCCAGCACCTCGCCCGCGCTGAGCGAGGCCAGGTAGCGCGAGCGCAGCTCCACCCGGAGCGCGGGCCACCCGGAGAACCCCAGCTGCTGGGCGGCGCGCACCACGGTCGCCACGTTCACCTCGGCGCGCCCGGCCAGCTCGGCGGTGCTCGCGTAGGAGGCGAACCTCGGGTCGTCGCGCAGCACCCGGACCACCCGCTCGGCGGCGCGTCCCAGGCGGCCGCCGGCCAGCGCCTCCTCGATCCAGTCCGGCATCTCGCTCCTCGCCTCCGCTCTCGCGCGCCCCTCGCCCCGAACGGGCCGACCCCCATTCTCCGGCCCCCGCGCGCGGCCCCGGGACCCGCGAGCGGGGACCGGCATCCGGCGGAGGTAGCCGGGGCCCGCCGAGGGCACCCCGCTCTTCCCCGCACCCTCGTTGCAACATATATTGCGGATGAGGCGCGCGTCACCCCGCGCGCCGCAGGCACCGCAAGCACCGCAGGCATCCGCGACCGGAGGAATCCATGGCCGACCGCCCCCGCACCACCCTGTTCACCGGCGCCGCCCTCCTCGACCCCGAGGCCGGGACCCGCACCCCCGGCTCCTGGCTGCGCGTCGAGGACGGCCGCATCGCCGCGACCGGACAGGGCCCGGCCCCCGACCCCGGCGCGGAGGCGCGCACGGTCGACCTGGCGGGGGCCACGCTCATGCCGGGCCTGATCGACGCCCACGTGCACCCCACCGCCTTCAGCGCCGACCTGGGCGCGGCCATGGACCACTCCCCCTCCTACGCCACCGCCTTCGCCGCCCGCTCCCTCAACGACATGCTGCACCGCGGCTTCACCACCGTGCGCGACGTCGCCGGCGGCGACTGGGGCCTGGCCCAGGCCGTGGCCGAGGGCCTGATCGACGGCCCGCGCCTGATGTTCGGCGGCAAGGCGCTCTCCCAGACCGGCGGGCACGGCGACTTCCGGGGACCGGGGCGCCAGGACACCGGCGACCACGGCTGCTGCCCCAGCACCGGCCTGGTGTGCGACGGGGCCACCGCGTTCCGCCGCGCCGCCCGCGAACAGCTGCGCACCGGCGCCCACCACATCAAGATCATGCTCTCCGGCGGGGTCGCCTCGCCCACCGACCGCATCGACTCCACCCAGTCCGCCGAGGAGGAGATCCGCGCGGTGGTGGAGGAGGCCGAGGCCGCCAACCGGTACGTCACCGGACACGCCTACACCGCCCGCGCGGTCAACCGCGGCCTGCGGCTGGGCGTGCGCTGCATCGAGCACGGCAACCTCATCGACGAGACCAGCCTGGAGCTCTTCCTGGAGCGCGGCGCCTACCTCGTGCCGACCCTGGTGACCTACCGGGAACTGGCCCGCCAGGGCGCCCGCAACGGCCTGCCCCCGGAGAGCCAGGCCAAGGTGTCCACCGTGCTCGACCGCGGGCTGGAGGCGCTGCGCATGGCGCACGAGGCGGGGGTGAACCTGGTCTTCGGCACCGACCTGCTCGGGGGCATGCAAGCCCACCAGAGCGAGGAGTTCGCGATCCGCGCCCGGGTGCAGCCCGCCGCCGACGTCCTGCGCGCGGCCACCACGACCGCCGCCCGGCTGCTGGAGCTGGAGGGCCGCGTGGGGACGGTGCGCCCGGGCGCCGACGCCGACCTGATCGTGGTCGAGGGCGACCCGCTGGAGGACGTCGCGATCCTCGCCGAACCGGAGAAGCACGTGCGCGCGGTGGTGCGCGGCGGCGACGTCCGCGTCGACCGCGGACTCGGGTCCCCGGCGCGCGGCTGAAGCGCCCTCTCTCCCCCTCCCGCCCCCTCCCTCCCAGGTCAGGGGCGGCCCCTGAGGGCCGCCCCTGTGCCCGGACAAAGCACGCTGCTACTCTGAAACCGGTCGACGAACCCGAACGGGAGAGCGTCCGCGCAGCCGGCGCGGACCGCCGAAGGAGCAAACCCTCCCCAGAGAACCTCTCAGGCGCGACGGACCGTCCGGGCGAGACCACTCTGGAAAGCAGGGGCAGCGGCGCCCCTCGCCGAAGGTGCAAGCCGCGCCGAGTGCGCGGTGAAGCTCTCAGGCACCGATGACAGAGGGGGAGGATGGCTACGCCTTTGGATCCACAACGACGACCATCCTCTCGGGAGCGACGATGACATCCGCCGGCGGCGATTCCGCGAACCTCCGCGAAACCGCACTCCGCTCTGCGCACGAGGCGCTGGGCGCCACCCTGGTCGACTTCGCGGGCTGGCTGATGCCCCTGCGGTACTCCGGAGAGAAGGCCGAGCACACGGCCGTCCGGGAGAAGGCGGGCCTGTTCGACCTCTCCCACATGGGCGAGGTCCGCATCACCGGCCCCCAGGCCGCCGACCTCCTCGACTACTCCATGGTCGGGCACCTGTCCAAGGTCAGCGTCGGCCGCGCGCGCTACACGATGATCACCGACGCCGACGGCGGCGTCCTCGACGACCTCATCGTGTACCGCCTGGCCGAGGACGACTACCTGGTCGTCCCCAACGCCGCCAACGTCGGCACCGTCCTGGCGGCGCTCCAGGAGCGCGCCGGGGGCTTCGACGCCGTGGTGGACGACCGCTCCGGCGACACCGCGCTGATCGCGCTCCAGGGTCCCGCCGCGGTAGAGATCCTGGCGCCGCTCACCGACGCCGACCTGTCGGAGATCAAGTACTACGCCGGCTACCGCCACACCGTGGCCGGGCAGCCGGTGCTGCTCGCCCGCACCGGCTACACCGGCGAGGACGGCTTCGAGATCTTCATCGAGCCCGCCGCCGGCGCCCCCGCCGTGTGGGACGCCCTGCTCAAGGCCGGCGAGCCGCACGGCCTGGTGCCGGCCGGGCTCTCGGCCCGCGACACCCTGCGCCTGGAGGCCGGGATGCCGCTGTACGGCCAGGAGCTCTCCCGGGACCTCACCCCCTTCGACGCCGGCCTGGGCCGCGTCGTCAAGTTCGAGAAGGAGGGGGACTTCGTCGGCCGCGCGGCGCTGGAGCGGGCCGCCGAGCGCAGCGCCGACCGCAGCGGCGGGCGCCGCCTCATCGGCCTGGCCGCACGCGGCCGCCGCCCGATCCGCACCGGCATGCCGCTGCTGCGCGACGGCGAGCAGGTGGGCACCCTCAGCAGCGGCGCCCCCTCCCCCACCCTGGGCCGCCCCATCGCCATGGCCTACGTCGACGCCGGCCTGGACGCCTCAACCGGCGAGTTCGCCGTGGACGTGCGCGGCCGCACCGAGCCGGTGGACGTCGTCGAGCTCCCCTTCTACAAGCGGGAACGCTGAGTTCCGGCGGCGCCCACGCGCCGCCGGAAGGTCGCGAGCCGCGTGTGCGGGCAGTCGGCCCACCAGGCAGAATTACCGGCGGGTGGGTGCGATCCGCACGAAGCGCCCGCGGTCCCTCGGCCGCTCGCGGCGGCCGGACCCGGTAACCGGACACCACTGACGAATCCTCCTGGAGAGAAATTGAGCGTTCCCGCGGAGCTGAGCTACACCGAAGAGCACGAGTGGGTCTCCATCAGCGACGGCGTCGCCACGGTCGGCATCACCACCTACGCCGCGGAGGCGCTCGGTGAGATCGTGTTCGTCGAGCCGCCGGAGGCGGGCGCCACCGTGGCCGCGGGGGACACCTGCGGCGAGATCGAGTCGACCAAGTCCGTGAGCGACGTCTACGCCCCTGTCAGCGGCGAGGTGGTCGACGTCAACAGCGCCGCCGTCGAGGACCCTGAGATCATCGGAACCGACCCCTACGGGCAGGGCTGGCTGTTCAAGGTCGAGCTGTCCGAGGAGCCGAAGGACCTTCTCTCCCCGGAGAAGTACACCCAGCTGACCGAAGGCGAAGGCTGATTCCATGACCGATCGCACCCTTCTCGACCAGACCCTCCAGGAGTTCGATCCCGAGGTCGCCGCGGCCGTCGGCCAGGAGCTGTCCCGGCAGCGGGACACCCTGGAGATGATCGCCTCGGAGAACTTCGCTCCGCGCGCCGTCCTGGAGGCCCAGGGCACGGTGCTGACCAACAAGTACGCCGAGGGCTACCCCGGCCGGCGCTACTACGGCGGCTGCGAGCACGTCGACGTCGTCGAGCGGCTCGCGATCGACCGCGCCAAGGCCCTGTTCGGCGCCGAGCACGCCAACGTGCAGCCGCACTCGGGCGCCCAGGCCAACACCGCGGTCTACTTCGCCCTGCTCAAGCCGGGCGACACCATCCTCGGGCTGGACCTGGCGCACGGCGGCCACCTCACCCACGGGATGAAGCTCAACTACTCGGGCAAGATCCTCAACCCCGTGCCCTACCACGTGCGCGACGACGACGGCCTGGTCGACTACGACGAGGTCGAGCGCCTGGCCAAGGAGCACCGCCCGGCGATGATCGTCGCCGGCTGGTCGGCCTACCCGCGCCACCTCGACTTCGCCCGGTTCCGCCGGATCGCCGACGAGGTCGGTGCCTACTTCATGGTGGACATGGCCCACTTCGCGGGCCTGGTCGCCGCCGGCCTGCACCCCAACCCGGTGCCGCACGCCGACGTGGTCACCACCACCACGCACAAGACCCTGGGCGGCCCCCGCGCCGGGCTCATCCTGTGCAAGGAGGAGCTGGCCAAGAAGATCAACTCCGCGGTCTTCCCCGGCATGCAGGGCGGTCCGCTGGAGCACGTCATCGCCGGCAAGGCGGTCGCCCTCAAGGCGGCGGCCTCCGACGACTTCCGCGACCGCCAGGAGCGCACCGTGGCCGGGGCGCGCATCCTCGCCGAGCGGCTGACCCGCCCCGACGCGGCCGAGGCCGGGGTGAAGGTGCTCAGCGGCGGCACGGACGTGCACCTGGTGCTGGTGGACCTGGTCGACTCCGCCCTCAACGGGCAGGAGGCCGAGGACCGCCTGGACGAGATCGGCATCACCGTCAACCGCAACGCGGTCCCCAACGACCCGCGTCCGCCGATGGTGACCTCGGGGCTGCGCGTCGGCACCCCGGCACTGGCCACCCGCGGGTTCGGCGAGGAGGACTTCACCGAGGTCGCCGACGTCATCGCCGAGGCGCTCAAGCCCGGCTACGACGCCGAGGCCCTGCGCGGCCGGGTCCAGGCCCTGGTCCGCAAGCACCCGCTCTACCCCGACCTGTAGGGCCGGGCCCGGCCGCCGTGCCGGGACGTGCGAGGACAGCCGGGCCGGGCGCGGCCCCCGAAGTGCAGCGAGGCCGCGCGCGACCCGGCTATTTTCGTATCCGGACCCTGTTCCCGTATCCGCACCCCGTTGCCCAATCCGCATCCCCTGTGCTCGACGAGGAGGGCAGGACAGATGGCCATCAGCGTCTTCGACCTGTTCAAGATCGGTATCGGACCGTCAAGTTCGCACACCGTCGGTCCGATGAAGGCGGCCGCGACGTTCGTCGACGGCCTGACCGCCTCCGGGGCCGCGGAGCGGGCCGCGTCACTGCGCTGCGACCTGTACGGCTCGCTGGCGCTCACCGGGAAGGGGCACGGCAGCGACACCGCGGTGATCCTGGGGCTGCTCGGGCAGACCCCGGAGGGGGTCGACCCGGACGCGGTGCCCGACCTGCTGGCCGCGGTGGGCGAGAGCGGGCGGCTCCGGCTGGGCGGCACCGGCCCGCGGGTCGCCTTCGACCCGGCGCACGACGTGGAGTTCCGCCGCAAGGAGACCCTGCCGGGGCACCCGAACGGGATGCGGTTCACCGCCTACGACGCCGACGGGGCCGAGCTGCGCTCGCGGGTGTACTACTCGGTCGGCGGGGGCTTCGTGGTGGACGAGGACGCCACGGGGTCGGACCGCATCATCCCCGACACCACCCCGGTGCCCCACCCCTTCACCACCGCACAGGAGCTGCTGGAGGTGTGCCGGGAGACGGGCATGTCGATCAGCGCGGTGATGCTCGCCAACGAGCGGGCCTTCGGCCGCTCCCCCGAGCAGGTGCGCACCGAGCTGCTGGAGATCTGGCGGGTGATGCGGGCGTGCGTGCGCCGGGGGGTGACCACCGAGGGCACGCTGCCGGGCGGGCTGCGGGTGCCGCGGCGGGCGCACCGCCTCTACCGGCAGCTGGGCGGCCGGTGCGACGCCTCGGGCCTGGTGGCGCCGGACAGCCCTGACCTGTCGGACCCGCTGCACGGCAGCGACTGGATCACCCTGTACGCGCTGGCGGTGAACGAGGAGAACGCGGCCGGCGGGCGGGTGGTGACCGCCCCGACCAACGGCGCGGCCGGGATCGTCCCGGCGGTGCTGCACTACTACACCCACTTCTGCCGCGGGGCGAGCGAGGAGGGGGTGGTGCGGTTCCTGCTCACGGCGGGGGCGATCGGCATCCTGTTCAAGGAGAACGCCTCGATCTCCGGCGCCGAGGTGGGCTGCCAGGGCGAGGTGGGGTCGGCGTCGTCGATGGCCGCCGGCGGCCTGGCCGAGGCCCTGGGCGCGACCCCGTCCCAGGTGGAGAACGCCGCGGAGATCGCCATGGAGCACAACCTCGGGCTGACCTGCGACCCGATCGGAGGCCTGGTCCAGGTCCCGTGCATCGAGCGCAACGCGGTCGCCTCGGTCAAAGCGGTGACCGCCACCCGCATGGCGATGCGCGGTGACGGCAGCCACTTCGTGTCCCTGGACAAGGTCATCCGCACGATGCGGGACACCGGCCGCGACATGATGGACAAGTACAAGGAGACCAGCCGGGGCGGACTGGCCGTCAACGTCATCGAGTGCTGAGGCGGCACAGCCGTCAAGGCGCACTGCCACTTACCGCCACTCATCGAGCCAAGCGCTCATTGACCCCGGCAGAATCCTCTAAGACTCGCTTCGCTGCCTTACGCACCGCTCCGTGGACGCCGTCGTCGGCGGGAGCGTCCCTCGGCGCCTTCGTGTCGTCGATCGCATCGTCGGTCAGAGGTACCTCCTCGGCTTCCTCGGTAGACATGGTGATGGCTCCTCTCCCTCATCAGCTCCCAGTACCCAACTGCCCCTGCTGCACGCTCCACCTCCTGAACGGTACATGGGGTAGCATTGGTACATGTCCATGAAGAGAACGAACGTCTACGCCGACCCCGACGACCTCGCACTCATCAAGGAGGCCGCTCAGCGCCGCGGCGTATCGGAGGCGGAGATCATCCGCGAAGGCATCCATCTGGCCGCCATGGCGAACCGCGTATGGGACGAACCTCTTGATTGGCCCATGTTCGACGGCAGCGGCGAAGTGGCCACCACCCCCGAGGTCACGGCCACGGTCGCCGAAGGGGCTGCCGAAACGTGATCGTCATCGCCGACACATCCGGCATCCTCGCCGCCTCAGATCGCAATTCAACGGAGGCAAGCAACTGCCAGGGCATATTGAATGAGGCCGGCACGGTCGTCCTCTCCCCCTTGGTGCTGACCGAGGTCGACCACATGGCGAAGGCCCGCTTCGGCCCTGCCGCCCGAACCAAGATCATCGCTTTCCTCGTGGCACAAGCTCAAAAACTGCGCTTCCAGATCCCCGATGTCAATACCGATCTCCTTCAAACCGCTCAAGCTGTACAACGACGGTATCGCAGCCTCGACTTGGATCTGGCGGACGCCGTCAATGTGGCCTTAGCCGCCGAATACCGAACCAACGCGATCCTGACACTCGACCGTCGCGATTTCCGCGCAGTACTTC
The DNA here is from genome assembly GCF_000341245.1 of Nocardiopsis halophila DSM 44494. Lineage (GTDB taxonomy): Bacteria > Actinomycetota > Actinomycetes > Streptosporangiales > Streptosporangiaceae > Nocardiopsis_A > Nocardiopsis_A halophila. Next base: position 42,622 of record NZ_ANAD01000149.1, on the reverse strand, counting down.
CTTTGACGGCGCACAAGGCGTTCAGCCTGCTTCCCGACGACCTCGACCGCTAGGGACAGGACCCCCCGGTGGTGCCAGCTCCCCCAGTGAACCGGGGGCCATGTTCATGTACGTACGTCCAACCTGGACCGTAGCGTCGTCGGCATGTCCACAGCACCATCGGCACCATCGACGACGCCCCCGCCCGCTGAAGCGCGGCGCATCCTCGACATCGACGCTCTGAGGTCCTTCGCGCTCTTCGGGATCCTCGTCGTCAACATCGACTACTTCGCCTCGGGATACCCCTTCCACCAGGTCCACGACCCCGCGTTCTCCTCCGCGGTGGACGGGGCCGCGCGCTGGACCACGGCCGTGTTCTTCGAGATGAAGTTCTCCCTGCTCTTCTCGTTCCTCTTCGGGTACAGCTTCACCCTGCAGGTCGACTCCGCCCGGCGCCGCGGGGCGGACTTCCGGCCGCGGTTCCTCCGGCGGCTGGCGGCCCTCCTGGTCATCGGCCTCCTGCACGCGGTGCTGCTGTTCCAGGGCGACATCCTGAGCACCTACGCCCTGCTCGGCCTCCTGCTGCTCGCCGTACACCGCATCAGGCCGCGCACCGCGCTCGTCGCCGCCGGGGTGATCACCGCCCTGGTCGCGGTCCAGTTCCTGGCCATGGCCGCCACCGGCGTCGCCGACGTGGACACCGGCACCGCCGAGGCCGCCGGGGCGCGCACGGCCGACGCGCTCGCGGGCGGCCCGCTCGACCTCGTCGCCGAGCACGTCCGCTCGCTGCCGCACATGGCGATCGCGCTGGTCGGCATGCAGGGGCCGGTGGCCTTCGCCGCGTTCCTGGCCGGCCTGGCCGCCGGGCGGTACCGGGTGCTGGCCGACCCCGGTGCGCACCAGCGCGCGCTGCGCCTGCTCCCGTGGGTCGGGTTCCCGGTCGGACTGGCGGGGTCGGTGTTCTTCGCCGGAGTGGGCGGCACGGCGAGTGCGGCCGGTGTGGCCGTGGCGGTCCTGACCGCGCCGCTGCTGGCCGGCGCCTACGCCGCGACCCTGCTCCGCTTCTTCCGGACCGGTGCGGGCGGCCGGGTCGCCGCCGCGGTGGCCCCCGCCGGACGGACGGCGCTCACCAACTACCTGCTCCAATCGCTGGTGTGCGTCCTGCTGTTCACCGGTGTCGGGCTCGGCCTGGTCGGCAGCGTTCCCCCCGCCGCGACGCTGCTCATCGCCGCGGGGATCTGCCTGCTCCAGGTCGGGGCCAGTGCGTGGTGGACGGCCCGCCACCCCTACGGCCCCGTCGAATGGGTCCTCAGGGCCGTGACGAACGCGGAGGTCCCCCGGTGGAGCAGGTCGGGGGCCCACCGCCGCTGACCGCACCGCCCCGGCGGCACGGTCGCGGCACCCCGGTAACGGCGCCCCGGCTCCGGCAGGCCCGGGCGCGGACGCCGCGGCCGCGCCGCTAGCCGACCTGGCTCATGTCCATGTACATGAGCTCCCACAGGTGGCCGTCGGGGTCGAGGAAGGCGCTGCCGTACATCGGGCCGTCGGCGGTGGGCTCCCGGGTGACGGTGCCGCCGGCGGTACGGGCGCGCTCGGTCAGGGTGTCGACCTCGGCGGCGCTCTCGGCGGACAGGGCCACGATCACCTCGCGGCTGCGGGAGGTGTCCGTGGCGGGCTCCTTGGTGAACTGCCCGAAGTACTCCGGCAGCAGGACCATCACGTAGATCTCGTCGCTGACCACCACACAGGCGGCGTTGTCGTCGCTGAACTGCGGGTTGACCGCGAAGCCCAGGTCGGTGAAGAAGGTTTTGGCCCGGTCGAGGTCGGCCACGGGCAGGTTCACGAAGACTTTCCTGTTCTCGCTCATGCCCTGAAGCTAGCCCTGGCCACCGACATTGTGGAGGCCGTGTGGCGGACCGAGGGGGAATCTTGCGCCGCGCCTGTCCGCGCTTGGGACGCCCCCGGGCCGGGTCAGCCGTCCGCGGGCTGGAACCCCAGGTCTTTGGCGACCAGGCGGTCCGGACGGATCCGCACCCACCGGCTCCCCGCCTCCTCCGGGTCGGCGAGGAGGTAGTGGCGGAAGCGTGCGTCCCAGTCCTCGGCGCGGGGGCCGAGGTACCGACTGAGCTTGCGCCTCCCCCGCTCGGCGTCGAAGGGCAGGAGTTCGGCACGCCCCTGGGCGATGACCTGCCGCACCTCGCCGGTCCCGAGGTCGCAGGAGTCCACGACCGGGGCCACGGCGGGGTCCTTGCGCAGGTGCGCGGGGAGGCGGGCCCACGGGCCGGTGAGGATCCAGAAGGCGCCCTCCTCCCACAGGTACCAGACCGGGCGCACGGTCGGCCCCTGTGTGGCCAGCCGGGCGGTGAGCGGACGGGCGAGGAAGGCGTCCACGTCGAACGGGGCACCGGAGCCGGGAGCGGCGTTCATGGGGGTGATGCTCGCAGAGCGCCCGCCCCGCGGGGGCTTGGGCCCCTCCCCCGGCCGCTCAGGCCCGCGCCGACTCGGGTTCGAAGCGCTCGCGCAGCAGGCTCTCCCGCTCGTCATCGCCCTTGAGGGGGCAGCCGGCGCAGGTGGAGTCCCCGAACCGGTAGTAGAAGCAGCACCCGCCCTTCACCAGGAACGTGCGCTCCGGCCGGTGGGCGGGGCGGCCCGCCAGCGCGACCGTGAACGGCCGCTGGCGCGGCGCCACACGGTCCCGGTCCCGGTTGAGCAGGTCCACGATGCGCGCGGCCCGGTCCCACGCGGCCGCCTGGTCAGCGCCGACCTCCTCGGCCGCCGCGAGCAGTGCGGCGTGCGGGGCGTCGGCGATGACCCCCCACTGGGCACGGGCCCCGAACCGGGTGGCGGCGCGGACGGCGTCCACGACCGGGTCGAGGACCGCGGCCGCCCCGGCGGTGAACCACTCGTCGAGCGCGCGGTCGCCGGGAAGCCCGACCACCCCGGGGCGGCGGGCCATCGGGTCGCCGGGCAGGACACCCACGGTGCCCTGGCGGACCGCCGCCTCGACGACGCGGCCGTTCTCGTCGGGGCGCACCCACAGGCGCTCGGCTGCGAGCTCGGGGGCGCGCCCGGTCAGGTAGGCGCTGGCCGAGGCGAAGCAGAGGACCTGCCGCCCGACGTCGGTGGCCAGGAACGCCGCCGCCGCGGTCCGGTGCCCTTCGCAGGACCGCCGCATGAGCAGGTCGATGAGGCCGGGCACCTGCTCGGGCAGGCGGTCGGCGCGGATCCACCCCTCGCCGTCCGGCCCCGGGGCTCCGGGGGCGACCAGCCGCACGCTGAAGTAGAGGGTGCGCTCGTTGATCCAGCGCACGACCCCGGCCAGCGGGTGGCAGCTCTTCATGGACACCTCTTGGGCACGCACGGGGGCACACGGCCGTCACAGGGGGAACCACGCGACAGAAAGCTCCGCGCGGTCATAGGTAAGCCTAGCCTCACCGTCGCGTGAAGGAAACCCTGCCGCCTCAGCGGCACTGACCGGCGGCACTGACCGGCAGAGGACGATCAGGGGCCGCCGTGCCCGGAACCGCCCCGGCGCCGCGCGCCCTTGGCAGCACGGCGCCACGGGCCCGCGGGCGCTCCGCCCGCATCGATAGTGGTGACTTCACCACCCGATCGCACATCGGGTGGTGAAGTCACCACTATGGATGTCCTCCCCCGGACCGTGGGCCCCTGTGTCCACTCGTGGGCCCTCGGCCTACGCGGGCGCATCCGCCCGGTGGGGCTATGCCACGCGCGGACGGTTGCGCTTCGGGGCCGCCATGGACAGGCGCACCACCGTCGGCAGACGGTCCTCCTCCAGCGATCCCCGCAGGTCGGTCAGGGCCTCCCCGCGCACCCTGGACCACACGTCGACCACGTCCGCGTCGTCGTCCAGGGTCACGTCAAGGCGCAGCCTCGGCGACCGGTCCGACCCCTGCATCCGCGCCCGGGCCCTGCGCACCCCCGGGTATCCGCCGACGGCGTCCTCGACCGCCCCCTGGGCCGCACCCGAGACCAGTTCCGAACGGCCGCTCCCCTCCTCGGGCTCCAGCATCACGCGGCGCACCCGGTCGCCCCGCAGCTGCACCAGCAGCCACCGCAGCGCCAGCAGGGCCACGACGACCGCCACCGCCGCCACCGCGTACNGCGTCCGCCAGCCAGTCCGGTACCGGCAGCCCGGCGGCCCCGGGCGCCTCGCCCACGGCGGTCCCGGCCCATCCGGCGCCGAACAGCCCTTGGCCGGCGGCCAGCGCGGCGCCGCCGCCGACGGCGAGCACCACGCCCACCACGGCCAGTCCCCAACGGTTCCCGCGCGCCGTCCGGCGCGTCCTGCCCACCCAGCTCATCGCAGCCTCACGCCTTCGCCGTCCGTACCCGGACGCGCACCTTGGGCCGCCGCAGCGGCGCGAGCTCGTCCACTCGGTCCTCCACGGCCGCCCGGACCTCGTCCCTCAGGTCGGGGGCCTCGCGCAGGTCGGTGTCGACCCGCACCCGCACCGCGCGGCGCCGCACCGAGGCGTGCACCCCGCGGACCCCGGCCACGCCCCGTGCGGCCGCCGCGACGGCCCGGCGCAGCGCCGGCCGGGACAGCCCGACCACCAGGTCCGCGTCGTCGGTGCGCAGCGCCGTCCACCGGGCCCGGCCCGGCAGCAGCGCCAGGGCCAGCAGCACCAGCCCGACCAGGACCGCGGCCCCGGCCACGGCCTGAACCGCCAGGTGCCCCCAGTTCAGCTGCGCGACGCGTTCCGCGGCCTCGGCGACCGCGGGCACCCGCACCGGCGAGCCCGCGGCGACCGACACCGCGACGACGGCGGCCAGGACCGCGGCCGCCAGCAGCAGTACGGCGGCGAGCACGGCCGGCCAGGAGCGGCGCGGACGGAACGTCCTGCGCGCGGCCCGACGCGCGCGGCGCACGTCGGCCGTGCCGGTGCGCCCCACCGCGTCCTCAACGGTCGTCATCGTCGCCTCCCCTTGTAGGAACGGATGCGTTCGTGCACGGCGATGCCCCGCGGGCCGTGGCCCGAAGGACGGTCCCCCGCCCGACTCCTGTCGCCTCGACGCTCTGAGCAGCCGTCTGGCCGCACCGGTCGCGCCCCACGGCGGCCCCGAAGGGCCCGGCCTCTGCGGCGGACGCCCGGCGACGCGGCGCAGTCTGGAGCGGCCTGGAGCGGAGCGCCTGGTCCGGCTCCGCTTCGACGAGCCGGGAGCCCGGGCTTGTGCGGGTCGCGCCGCTTCCGGACGCGCGCCCTGGCCGCACGGTCGAACGCAGAGCGCGAGTGCGCTCATGCCGGAACGCCCATCGTCCCGGGCAACGGAGCACGGCACCGGGGCGAACCTCGCCCCTGCCGCCGAGGCCACCGGCAGGAGCTCATCCCGCGGCCGACCTGGTCGACACGGTGACGGGAGCAGCCCCCCGCGCCGAGCGTCCGGCCCCTCGCCGGCCGACAGTCCCGGCCTCACCGCGCTCCCTTGGCGCGCTTCAGTTCGGTGACCTCAATGTCCACCTGGGGCACCGCCAGTCCGGTCAGGGCCGTGACCCGGGCGGTGACGCGTTCGCGCACCGCCGCGCAGGTGCGGCGCAGCGGCGCCGGATAGGCCGCCGCGATGCCGAGCCTGAGCACCGCCGTCCCCTCCCGCACCCGGGCCTGGGCCCGTGCCGAGCAGGCGCCCGGGACCTCCCGCGCGACCCGGGCCGCGATCTTCTCGACCACGTGCGCCGGGATGTGCGTGCGCCCGCGCCCCTCCGCGTCTCCCGGGGCCGCGTGGCGCCCCCGGGCGGCCGGGCGCTGCCCCGGGACCGCCGGCGCCGGAGGCGCGGCCTGCCCGGGATCCGTCGTCCCCGCTTCCATCGTCGGCCCGCTCATGTGCGCCGAGTGAACAGTTCGGCCAGGTCGAGCTCGCCCTCATAGGCCCGTCCGGCCATGAAGCCCGCCGCACCCAGCACCAACACCAGCAGGAACGCCCCGAGCCCGCCGAACGCTCCGGCGAGTGCGAGAACGGTCCCGAAGGACAGTCCCACGATCGCCCACATCCCGATCCCCTCCTCTACGGCTCTGCGCGGCCCCGCCACCGCTCCCCGCGGTCCGGCCGGCCGCCGCCCGCCCCCCGGGACGGACGGCGCTGCCGCGCCTGCACACCGCCCCGCTCCGAGGGACGGCGACGTCGGCCGGGACCGCCGGTCGGCGCCGACGGGCACCGCGCCCCCGGCCCGTCGCGGAGCCGGCCTCCCGGCGCCCGGGGCGGCGTGCGCCCCGGCCCGGTCAGGTCGCTCCGGCGACCACGTCCTCGACCTCGACGTGCACCACGCGGCCGGGGACCTCGGCGCGGACCGCCTCGCGGACCTCGGACGCGATCTCGGGGACCGGGCGGCCGTACCGGACCACCACGCCCACCCGGACCTCGTCCCGCTGCACCGAGACCCCCTTCACGCGCACCCCCGCCCCGAGGGTCGCCGTGGTGCCGTAGGACCCGGCGGACAGCTCCACCACGTCCGGCACCCCCAGCGCCCGCTCGGCCACGCGCCGCGCGGCCGCGATCGTCTCGTCGCCCCTGGGCGGCTGCACGGTCATTGCACCCTCGGCGCCTCGTCGTCGGAGTCGGAGGCCTTGTCGTCGTCGGGCAGGTGGATGTCGTCCACGCTGACGTTCACCTCGGTGACCTCCAGCCCGGTCATCCGCTCCACCGCGCCGACGACGTTGCGCCGCACCGCCGCGGCCAGGTCGGGGATGGACGCCCCGTACTCGACCACCAGGTCGATGTCGACAGCCGCCTGGCGCTCGCCCACCTCGACCGAGACCCCGCGCGAGGCCGACCCCGCGTCGCTGTCGCCGCCCGTGCTGGAGGCGATCCGGTCGCGCACCGCGCCGAAGGCGCGGGCGGCGCCGCCGCCCATCGCGAACACGCCGCGCACCTCGCGGGCGGCCATTCCGGCGATCTTGGCGACCACGTGGTCGGCGATCTCGGTCCGCCCCTGCTCGGTCACCAGGTCACGCCCCTGTCCACGCGTCCGTTCCGGCGCGCGCTGGTCGCCGCGCGCCTCCGGGACCTTGGAGTCGGTCCCCTCGCGATTGTGCACCTCGGTCACTGCGATCCCCCCTGCTCCACGGCCGATGCCCTGCCGCGCGATCAGCGCTTGAAGACGTCCTTGATCTTGTCGGCGGCCTCGCCGGCCTTCTCCTTGACCTCGTCGGCGGCGTTCTCGGCCGCCTCCTTGAAGCCCGCCTTGGCCTGGTCGGCCTTGCCCTCGGCCTCGGTCCCCTCGTCACCGGTGACCTTGCCGATGCCCTCCTTGGCCTTGCCGACGGCGTCGTCCCACTTCTCTTCGGCACCCATGGATGCTCCCCCCGTTCCCTCGGCGCGCGTCCGGCTCCCCCTGAGACCGGACCCCGGAACGCGCCACTACGGGACACGAATCGCACACTACTGCTACGGAGAGTCGCATTGAATTATCGAAAAGTAATAAATGGCAAAACGACTGAAAGCGGGTGGCCCGGTCTCGGCCGTCGATCGTGCGCGCCCCGGACGAGGCCACGGCTCTCGGAGAGCCTCAGGAGGCACGACGGATGCCGGCAGGAAGCCGCCCCACGCTCCGATCGCGTTCTGCCGCACCGCCCCAGAGGCGATGCCCGGGTCGACCCCTCGCTCCGCGTGACGCCTCGCCCGCCCGGAACGCCCGGCCACGTCGACGGGAACCGGAACACGCCTCGCCCGGTTCAGGGAACGACCGGCCGCTCGTCACGTGGTGGGGTGCCGGTGAGTTCGGAGCACACGACGGTGTCCACCGGCGTGGTGGACCCTTCGCCGGCCGACGCCCTGCCGGCCGGCCCCACGGATGGGCCGGTGGCGCACCGGCACGCATCGATAGTGGCGGAATAACCACTATCGACGGCCTGACGTGGCGATATCACCACTATCGATCGCGACGGATCACCGACCCGCCCGGTCACGTCCACTCGGTCAGGTCGGGGCGGCCTCGATGGCCGTCTAGCGGAACACCACGGTCTTCGACCCGTTGAGCAGCACCCGCCGCTGGGCGTGCCAGTTGACCGCGCGGGCCAGGGCCACCGACTCCAGGTCGCGCCCGAGCGCCGTCAGCTGCTCAGGGCTGTGCGTGTGGTCGACCCGCGCGACCTCCTGCTCGATGATCGGCCCCTCGTCCAGGTCGGCCGTCACGTAGTGCGCCGTCGCGCCGACCAGCTTCACCCCGCGCGCGTGCGCCTGGTGGTAGGGCCGCGCCCCCTTGAAGCTCGGCAGGAACGAGTGGTGGATGTTGATGATCCGCCCCGACATCTTGGTGCACAGCTCCTCGGAGAGGACCTGCATGTACCGCGCCAGCACCACCAGGTCGACGTCGTAGGTGTCGACCAGCTCCAGCACCCTGCGCTCCTGCTCCTCCTTGGTCTCGGGCGCCACCGGCAGGTGGTGGAAGTCCACCCCGTAGGAGTCGGCGAGGAAGCCCAGGTCCGGGTGGTTGGAGACCACGGCCGCGATGTCGGCCTCCAGCAGCCCGCTGCGCCCCCGGTAGAGCAGGTCGTTCAGGCAGTGCCCGAACTTGGAGACCATCACCAGCATCCGCGGCCTGCGGGTCCGCTTCCACAGCCGCCACTCCACGGTGGGGTCGGCGTCCCCCGCCGGAGCCGGGAGCCCGGCGGCCATCCGGGCGAAGGCCTCGCGCAGCCGGTCCTCCCCGGTGGGCCCCGCCCCGTCGTGCTCCTCGGCCTCGAACTGGGTGCGCAGGAAGAAGCGGCCGGTGTAGGGGTCGCCGAACTGCTGGCTCTCGGTGATGGTGCACCCGTGACCGGAGAGCAGGTTCGCCACGGCGGCGACGATGCCGCGGCCGTCGGGGCAGGACAGCGTGAGCACGAATTCACGGTCGTTCATGGTCTGCGGCGCGCTCCATCGGGGACGAGGACCTGCTGGTCAGCAGCGATCCTCCAGGGTAGCCGGGACCGGCGCCCGCGGGGGCCGCTCCGTCCGCATCAGGCCGCACGCCACACCCGCGGCGCACCCGGGCGCACCCGGAGGGGGCAGACGTGAACACTTTTCATGAAATATGGCATGCTCCGGTCATGAGAAGCGCTCGCGAAACCTACGACGCGGCCACCGCGGGCCTGACGCCCCCCTTCGCCGCCGTCGACCTGGACGCCTTCCGCGCCAACGCCGCCGACCTGGCCCGCCGCGCCGCGGGCACCCCGATCCGCCTGGCCAGCAAGTCCGTGCGGTCCCGCGCCCTGCTGCGCGAGGCCCTGGCGCTGCCCGGCTTCTCCGGGATCATGGCCTTCACCCTGGCCGAGGCCCTGTGGCTGGTGTCCGGGCCGGACGGGCCCGTCGACGACGACGTCCTGGTCGCCTACCCCACCGCCGACCGCGCCGGGATCGCCGCGCTGGCCGCCGACCCCGGCGCCGCCGAGCGCATCACCCTGATGGTCGACTCCACCGCCCACCTCGACCTGATCACCGCGGCCGCCCCCGACCCCGTCCGCCCGGTCAAGGTCTGCATCGACGTCGACACCAGCTGGCAGCCGCTCGGCCCGCGCCTGCGGGTGGGCGCGCACCGCTCCCCGCTGCGCTCCCCCGCGCACGCCGCCGCGCTGGCCCGCGCCGTGCTGCGCCGCCCCGGACTGCGCCTGGAGGGCATCATGGCCTACGAGGCGCAGATCGCCGGGGTGGGCGACGCCCCGCCCGGCCGCCCGCTCTACGGACGCACTCTGCGCTGGGCACAGGCGCTGTCCCGGCGTGAGCTGGCCGCCCGCCGGGCCGCCATCGCCGAGGCGGTGCGCGCCGTGGCCCCCGTGCGCTTCGTCAACGGCGGCGGCACCGGAAGCCTGTCCACCACCTCCCGGGAGGACGCCGTGACCGAGGTGGCGGCCGGGTCCGGGCTCTACCAGCCGCGCCTGTTCGACCACTACAGCGGGGTGGACCGGCGCCCGGCGGCGCTGTTCGCGCTGCCGGTGGTGCGCCGCCCCGCCCCGGGGGTGGCCACCGCCCTGGGCGGCGGCTACCTGGCCTCGGGCACCGGCGACCGGGACCGTCTGCCCCAGCCCTACCTTCCCGGGGGGCTCTCCTACAGCCCCACGGAGGGCGCCGGGGAGGTGCAGACGCCCCTGCTCGGCCCCGCCGCCGACGGTCTGGAGGTCGGCGACCGGGTCTGGATGCGCCACGCCAAGGCCGGGGAGATGTGCGAGCGCTTCGACGAGCTCCACCTGATCGAGGGCCTGGACGGCCCCGATCCGCATGTCGTGCGCACTGTGCCCACCTACCGGGGCGAGGGCCGCACGTTCCTGTGAGCCGTGGGGAAGGCTCCCCGCCGGTAGACCAGCCCCGGGCAGCGCGGGCGGCGGGCACTCGACAGAGCCCGCACCAGGCCGCCTGCAGAGGCCGCCGCCTCCGTGCTCCGCACCGCGCCGGCCTCCTGGACACCCCGGCACTGAGGTCGCCGCCGGTTCGGTCGGGTGGCCGCAGCCCTGCGATCGGTCCGCCGGGAGTCGGCCACCGTGCGGGGCGTCCTCACGGTTTCCGCAGGAGTCGGGAGCCTCTGAGCGTTGCGGAGGTTCTGAGGGGACGAGGGGAACGGGCCCGGAGCGCCGAGCAGCCGGGGCCAGCGCGACGGGTTTCGGCGGCCTCGGTGAGCGGCTCAGGGACGTCGTGCGGGTGTCCGAGCCGCCTTTAGAGGACTGCAGGCAGAGGACTGCGGACACACGACGCGGCGGGGAGGTGCCTCCCCGCCGCGTCGTCGCGTTCAGATGGGCGGAGCGCTCAGCGGCCGCGGCGCCTGCGGCGCGCCAGCGCCACCACGCCGACCACGACCACCGCGCCGAGACCGACCCCCAGGATCATCGCCTCCGGGGGCAGCTGGCCGCGCGTGGTGTAGGTGGAGACCACCTCGTCCTCGCCCTTGAGCCGGACGCTGCCCTCGGGGGGCTCCTCGGTCCGGCTGTCCAGGCGCACCGTTCCTCCGGACACCAGGGCCCGGGCCTCGTCGGCCAGGCGCCCTCCGGCGTCCCGCAGCCGGTCGGCGCTCCGCCGCGCCACATTGGCGGGCTTGGCCCGGTCGGCGATCTCGTCCATCGCTTCGGCGAGCCGGCGCTGCACCTGTTCGATCTCGGCCTGCACCCCGGCCGGGTCCCGGCGCGCCCCCGCGGGGTCGCGTGCCTCCATACAGTGCTTCCTTCCGCTACCGCAGGGCTGTCTTCCGCTACCGCGGGGTCGACTGGGACGACTCCGCGACCGGCTCGGGAGCCGATCCCTGCCCCGGCTGCCGCGTGAATCCCAGCGCGCCTTCGATGCCGTCCACGACACGGAAGTAGTCCCGCGTGGACAACCACAGTTTATAGATGATGGCGATCTCGAACGCGAGGAGCAAAACGCCCGCGACCACCGTGATCCCGACGATCGAGGCGGGCGCCAGGGCCCCCGCCAGCGGTGCCAGCACGAACACCGCGATCTGGAACTCGATCCCGCTCACCAGGTGCGTGCGCACCCGGCGGGCCTTCAGAGCGTCCCAGATCCGCTGGTACCAGGGGAACCGCGAACGGAACTCGTGGTGCAGGTCGACCGGCGGCAGCGGGCGGATCACGTGCACGTCCGGCTGCTTGCCGGCGACCCGGTCCTGGCGGGTCTCCTTCTCGGTGTGCGTGTGCAGCAGCTGCTCCAGCACCGAGATGCCGTGCCGCAGCACGGCCTGCTCGCCCTGGTCGCTCATCGGCGCCCGGCCGCCGCCGACTCCGCCGTCCGCGCCCCCGTCGTCGAGCATGGACAGCTCGGCGCGGGCCCGCTCCAGCACCCCGGCGATGCGCGAGCGCATCTCCCGCCGCATCTTGTACACCTGCAGCGCGTTCAGATAGCGCAGCATGTCGGTGAAGACCACCGCCAGCGCCATCCAGACGAACACCACCCCGCCGCCGGCCACGTACTGGCCGCCCATCAGCGCGATCGCGCAGACCAGCACCCGGAACCGGTCGAAGACGTAGTCCATCCAGGACCCGAACAGGGTCTCGGAGTCGGTCAGCCGCGCCAGCTTGCCGTCCATGCAGTCCAGCAGGAAGCACAGGTAGTACAGCACCGCCCCGGCGACCAGCAGCGGCGCGGAGCCGATCGCGAAGCACGCGGCGGCGCCCAGCCCCAGGAACAGCGCGCCCACGGTGAGCTGGTCGGGGGTCACCCCGGTGCGGTTGGCGAGCGTCCGCACCAGGCGCACCGCCAGCGGATCGACGAACGCCACCGTCCACCACGAGTCCCGCGTGCGGCAGGTGCGCTCGCGCACATCGTCCAAGGTGTATTCGGCCATCGTCGGTGAGCTCCCGAACGGTTGGGTGGTCGGCGGAGGGGGTGCGTGTGACGGACGAGTCTACGCATGCCGCGCCCCGCCACAAGATGGGGACCGGACTGGGATCCGTCCGACCCTACGCGATGCGCGGCGCCGGACCGTACCGGGCCCTACCGGCCGGTACCCGCGGACGCCCGGCGGAACCCCCTCCCCGGGCCCCTCTACCCTGGGAGGAGTCCCACACGAGCGAGAAGGATTCCGAGGACCGCCGTGACCGACGCGAACACCCGCCTGCAGCCGGGCGACGCCGCCCCCGACTTCGCCCTGCCCGACGCCGACGGCAAGGAGGTGCGGCTGAGCGAGGTGCTGGCCTCCACCGGCAAGCGGGTGGTGCTGTACTTCTACCCCGCCGCGATGACCCCCGGCTGCACCACCGAGGCCTGCGACTTCCGCGACAACCTGCGCGACTTCGACGGCGCCGGTCTGACCGTCCTGGGCATCTCCCCCGACGCCCCCGAGAAGCTGGCGGCCTTCCGCGACAAGGAGGGCCTGACCTTCCCCCTGCTCGGCGACCCCGACAAGGGCGTCCTCAAGGCCTACGGGGCCTTCGGTGAGAAGAAGAACTACGGCCGGGTCGTCCAGGGCGTCATCCGCTCGACCTTCGTCATCGGCACCGACGGGGCCGTGGAGAAGGCCTTCTACAACGTGAAGGCCACCGGCCACGTGGACCGGGTCAAGCGCGAACTGGGGCTGTGAGCGCCCCTGCCGGTGAACTTGCGGCGGGTCGGCGGGTGGTGCCATTCTCGGACGTACGCTTCTGAGACGCACCGCCCTCCCACCGCCCCACCAGGGACGCGGGGGCGGGTGCGCGCAGGGCCCGGGGCCGTAGCCCAATCGGCTAGGAGGCAATGCGTTTAGGTCGCATACAGTGCGGGTTCGAATCCCGCCGGCCCTACCGCGGACGTGAGACGGGGGCGCAGGCCGGTGCCTGCGCCCCCGTTCGGTGTCTCCGGTGCGCCTGGGCCCCTGCCCGGGGGCCGGGGTGCCCGGCGGCACGGCTCAGCGGAACAGCAGCGCCCAGAGCACCACCGCGAGCAGAGCCAGCACGCCCGCGGCCACCGCCACCGCCTTGGGCAGCCGGCTGCCGCCGCGGTGCTTGCCCGAGCTGGTCAGCCCCAGGGTGTCGGTGGACTCGCGGATCGAGGTCAGCAGGTACCCGACCGACTCGGGGCGGTGCCGCTGCAGCCGCTCGTGCAGGTGGGAGACGGACTCGGAGACCGACTCCTGCAGCGAGCTGCGCAGGACGTGCGCGCCCTGCCGGAAGTGCTCGCGGGCCGACTCCGAGGCGTCGTCCTCAGCGTCCCCGCCGTCCTCTCCGTCCCCGCCCTCCAGGGCCTCGTCGTCGGACGCCCGGGCCTGCCGGGGCGCGCGCCCCTGGCCGCCGCTGTCGCCGGGCGCCTCGCCCTGGTGCGGCACCACCGGCTCGGCGCCGGTCTGGGCCGCTGACCGGGCCGCGGTCTCCGGGCTGGTCTCCGGCGCCCAGGGCGCCAGCGCCGCGATGCGCAGCATCTTGGTGGCGCTCTCGGCGGTGAGCCGGTCGGCCGGCTGCACCCGCAGCAGCCCGGCCAGCACCGGGGCCAGCGGCCCGGCGTGCTCGGCCTCCGGCGGCTCCTCCAGCTCCACGCCCTTGAGGATGCGGATGTAGCCCTTGCGGTCGTAGGGCGGGTGGCCCTCGACGGCGGTGTGCAGGGTGGCGCCCAGCGACCACAGGTCGGACTCGGGCCCGACCGGCCCGTCCTTGGCCCGCTCGGGCGGGATGTAGGAGGGCGAGCCGACGATCCGCCCGGAGGTGGTCAGCGCGGACTCCCCGGACCAGGCGGCCAGGCCGAAGTCGGTGAGCACCACCCGGCCGCCCTCGCTGATCATCACGTTGTCCGGCTTGACGTCCCGGTGCACGATGCCCTCGTCGTGGGCGGCCTTGAGGGCGTCGATGAGCTGCAGCCCGATCTCGGCCACCCGCTGGTAGGGCAGCGGCCCCGCCATCCGGATGATCTCGGAGAGGGTGGAGGCGACGACCAGCTCCATGACGATCCAGGGGCGGTCGTCCTCGTCCACCACGTCCAGCACCGTGACCACGCCGGGGTGGCTCAGCCGGGCCGCCACCCGCGCCTCGCGGGTGGTGCGGCGCAGCAGCGACTCGCGCTCCTCGTCGGTGAGGTCGGTGGCCAGCCGCAGCTCTTTGACGGCGACCTCGCGGTCGAGCACCTCGTCGGTGGCGCGCCAGACCGTGCCCACCCCGCCCCGGGCGATCTCCTCGCGCAGCCGGTAGCGCCCCTTGAGCACGCGCTCCTCGGGAGGCGCCTGAAGGGTTCCCGAGCGCGACGACTCGCGCGGCCGCTCCGGCCGCTCTGCTTCTGGGTTCTCGATGGAGGACACGGTCACTCAGCGGGTCTGGTCGAGGGCCATGGCGGCCTCCTGCGGGCACGTGCGGTCGCGGTCGCGGCGATTCCTGCTCGGATCACTCGTTATATCAGCTCATGGGCGCATCCGAACGAGCGGATACCGGATCACGGCCACTTGGGTTCGCTTCTGTTATGTCCCGCCGACCGCGTCCCATGCGGGCGCATACCGTGACATGGGTCATCCGCCACGGCCGCCCGCCCGGGCCCGGCGGCGCGGGTGCGCCGCCGGGCCGGGGCCGGTCCGGCGAGGGTCCTTGCGAGGGGTGGGACGCACCGCGGCGCCGTTCGGTTCCCCTCTGTTCACTTCAGTTCCACAGGTTCTCCGGATCGCGCACATCGACCTCGCCGAACCCGGCCTCGCCGAGCGGGTCCTTGAGCCGGGCGGCGTCACCGACCACGATCAGCGCCATCGCCGCGGGGTCCAGGTACTCGCGCGCGGCGGAGTCCAGGTCGGCGGCGGTGAGCGCGTCGAACCCGGCGCGCAGCCGGTCCACGTGGTCCTCGGGCAGGTCGTGCACGACCATCTCGACCAGCGCGTGCGCCATGCTGCGGGCGTTGGAGTAGGTGACCGGCAGGCCCACGGTGTTGGACTGGCGCACCGCCTCCAGCTCCTCGGCCCGCACGCCGCCCTCCTGCAGCAGCCGGATCTGCTCCAGCGCGGCGGTGACCGACGGCGCGGTGGTGGGGGTGTCCACCTGGGTGCTGATCAGGAACACCCCGCTGTCCCGGCGCAGGTCGAAGCGGCTGCCCACGCCGTAGGTGTAGCCCAGGCGCTCGCGCAGCTCCAGGTTGAGGCGGGAGGTGAACATGCCGCCCAGGACCTCGCTCATGCCGTCGGCGCGCGGCAGGTCGATCTGCGCGCGCGAGGGCGCGCGCTGGGCCAGCACGACCGCCGACTGCACCGAGTCGGGCCGGTCCACCAGCAGCACCCGCGGCAGTTCGTGCGCGGCGGGGGCGGGGGCGCTCTCGGCGGGCCGCCGCGCCGCCTCGGCGCCGCCGAAGACGGTGCGGCCCATCTCCTCCAGGTCCACCCCGTCCAGGTCGCCCACGACCACCAGGGTGCCGGCCGAGGCGGCGACGGTGGAGGCGTGGAAGTCGCGCACCATGTCGGGGGTGACGTCCTGCAGGGCGACCGGGGCGCCGCTGAGCGGGGTGGCGTAGCGGCCGCCGAACAGCTGGCCGCCGATGGCGCGCATGGCCAGGCGGGAGGGGCGGGAGGCCTCCAGCCAGAAGCCCTCCAGCACCTGCTCGCGGCGGCGCAGCACGTCCTCGTCGCGCAGGGCGGGGGTGCGCACCGCCTCGGCGAACAGCCGGGTGGCGTCGCCGATGCGGGTGGTGGGGGCGTCGACCCCGGCCACGAAGCTGTCCCAGGTGGCGTAGCAGACCCAGTCGGCCCCGTGCTGCTCCAGCTCGGGGGCGAGCGAGTTGTCACCGTGGACGCCGTCCTCCAGCGCCTCGCCGGTCAGCAGGGTGACGCCGCGGCGCTCGGCGGGCTCGTAGGCGCCGCCGTTGGGCAGGACGAGGCGGATCGAGGCGTACTTCTGGCCGGGCACGTTCAGGGCGACGATCTCGCCGCCGCCGACGCGCAGCCGGGTGTGGCGCGGAAAGGTGTAGGGGCGGGGGTCACCGAGGACCGGGCGGGGCTGCAGCTGGCTCACGACGTCTCTCTATCTTCGGCTGGTCGGTTCGTCGGCGCTGTTCGGCGGCGGTCAGGCGGGCGCCGGGGAGGCCTCGGGCGCCTCCTCGGGGTCGAACCGGACGGTGAGCCGGTTCTCGGCGGTCAGCAGCCGGGCGGCGGCGTCGGCCACCTCCCGCGGGCCGATGCCGGACCAGCGCTCGGGCCAGGTGAAGGCCAGCTCGGGGTCGCCGAAGAGCTGCGTGCAGCTGCCCAGCTCGTCGGCGAGGCCGGACGGGGTGGACACGGCCTGCAGGTGGTCGCGCTCCAGGATGGCGCGGGCGCGGTCGAGCTCGGCCTCGTCGACGCCCGCGGCCAGCTTCTCGACCTCCTCCAGCATGGCGGCCTCGAGGGTGTCGCCGTCCACGCCCTCGCGGGCGATCATGTTGACCAGCATCAGGCTGGGCGTGTAGCGGAACGGGAGCAGGTCGGCGGCGTCGCCGGGGGCGGCCAGCTCGCGATCGATGACCAGCCGGCGGTAGAGCCGGCTGCCCTGCCCCTGGCCGAGCACGGCCGAGGCGAGGTGCATGGCGTCGAACTCGCGGTCGCCGTAGGGGGCGACCCGGTAGCCCAGGAACACCCCGGCCGCGGGGACGGCCTCGGTGACGGTGTCGCGCACCGGTCCGCCGATGGGCCCGGACAGCGCCGCGTCGGGGGCCTGCGGCACCTGCTCGCGCACGGGGATGGAGCCGAAGTAGCGCTCGGCCCGCTCGCGCACGTCCTCGGGGTCCAGGTCGCTGACGACGGTCAGGACCAGGTTGTCCGGACCGTAGTGGAGCCGGTGGAAGGAGAGCACGTACTCCAGGTCGGCGGCGTCCAGGTCGGCCATGGAGCCGATGGTGGGGTGGTGGTAGGGGTGGCCCTCGGGGTAGCCCAGGCGCAGGATGCGCTCCAGGGCGGTGCCGTAGGGGGCGTTGTCGTAGCGCTGGCGGCGCTCGTTCTTGACCACGTCGCGCTGGTTGTCCAGCACCTCCTGGCTCATCCCCTCGCGCAGGGTGGCCAGCCGGTCCGCCTCCAGCCACAGCGCCAGGTCCAGCGCGTGCTCGGGCACGGTCTCGAAGTAGTTGGTGCGGTCGGTGGAGGTGGAGGCGTTCATCTCGCCCCCCAGCCGCTCGACGGCGTCGAAGTGCTCGCCCTTGGCGACGTTGCGGCTGCCCTGGAACATCAGGTGCTCGAACAGGTGGGCGAAGCCGGTCTTGCCGGGCACCTCGTGGCGCGAGCCCACCCCGTACCAGAGGTTGACCGCGGCCACCTGCCCGGTCGCCGCGGGGGCGGTGACCAGCCGTAGCCCGTTGTCGAGTGTGTACTGACCGACCTGTCCCGCAGCGTTGGTGGTCACGTGTGCCTGCACCCCTCGTTCGCGCCTCGTTCGTCGTCGTTTTCCCGCAACGAAGCCTATGCGTTCGGGGCTCTGCGTGCGCACGCCACACCGGTGCGCATCCACCGGCGGCGCCCGGGTGCGCCGGGCGCCGCCGGGGCGGGCGCGGGCGGCTCAGCCCAGGCGCCGCAGCACCCGCAGCGACCCCTGGGCCGCGACCTCGGTGAAGGCCCCGGAGTCCAGGGCGCGGCGGTAGACGTTGTAGGGCGGGCGCCCGCCGTCGGCCGGGTCGGGGAAGACGTCGTGGATGGCCAGCGCCCCGCCGGGGGCCACGTGCGGGCTCCACCCCTCGTAGTCGGCCTGGGCCGCCTCCTCGGTGTGGCCGCCGTCGATGAAGAGCAGGCCGAGGGGGCGCCCCCACAGCCGGGCCACGTCGGCCGAGCGGCCGAGCACCGCGACGACGGTGTCCTCCACCCCGGCCGCGGCCATGGTGCCGCGGAACTCCCCGACGGTGTCGAGGCGCCCGGTGCGCGGGTCGACCAGGGAGGGGTCGTGGTACTCCCAGCCCTGCTGGTGCTCCTCGGACCCGTGGTGGTGGTCGACGGTGACCACGGTCGCCCCGCGGGCCCGGGCCGCGGCGGCCAGGTAGACGGTGGACTTGCCGCAGTAGGTGCCGATCTCCAGGACGGGGCCGAGGGGGGCGTAGGCGTGGGCGGCCTCGTACAGCGCCAGCCCCTCCTCCTCGGGCATGAAGCCCTTGGCGGCCTCGGCGGCGGCGAGCAGGTCGGCGGGCATGGCGGGGGCGGGCGTGGTCATGGTCGCGTCTTTCGGCATCGGTGGACGGCGGGCGGGAGGCGTGGAGGCGGGAGCCGGGGGTACGGCGGGCGGGAGGCGCGCCTCAGGGGGCGAAGGCGCGCACGAGCCGGCCGGCGGCCTCGTCGAGCACCTCGTCGCGCTTGCAGAAGGCGAACCGGACCAGGTGGCGGCCCTCCTCCACGCGGTCGTAGAGGACCTGGGCCGGAACGCAGGCCACCCCGGCGGTGCCGGGCAGGGCCCGGGCCAGCTCCAGGCCGTCCTTGTACCCGAGCGGGCGCACGTCGGCCATGACGAAGTAGGTGCCCTGCGGCCGCAGGACGCCGAAACCGGCCCGCTCCAGGCCCTCCGACAGGCGGTCCCGCTTGGACTGCAGGGCCTCGCGCTGGGCGCGCACCCATGCGCGCTCGCCGGTCAGGGCGTCGGCGACGGCCAGTTGGAGCGCGCCGTTGGCGGTGAAGGTGAGGAACTGGTTGACCGTCTGCACCGCGCGCACGAGCGGGGCCGGGCCCATCACCCAGCCGGTCTTCCAGGCCGTGACCGAGAAGGTCTTGCCCACCGAGGACACCGACAGGGTGCGCTCGCGCATCCCCGGCAGGCAGGCCAGGGGCACGTGCTCGGCGCCGTCGAAGACCAGGTGCTCGTAGACCTCGTCGGTGAGCGCGATCAGGTCGTGCTCCCGGCACACGGCGGCGATCTCCTCCAGCTCGCCGCGGGTGAACACGGTGCCGGTGGGGTTGTGCGGGGTGTTGACGACGACCATCCGGGTGCGCGGGCCCACGGCGGCGCGCAGCTCGGCCGCGTCGAAGGTGAAGCGCCCGTCGGGGCCGGGGCGCAGCGGCACGGGGCGGCGCACCCCGCCGGCCAGCGAGACCACGGCGGCGTAGGAGTCGTACATCGGCTCGAAGAGCACGACCTCGTCCCCGGGCTCGACGGTGCCCAGGACCGAGGCGGCGATGCCGGCGGTGGCGCCGACGGTGATGTAGATCTCCCCGTCGGGGGCGTACTCCAGGCCGAACCGCTCGGCGCGGTCGGCGGCCACGGCCGTGCGCAGCTCGGGGCGCCCGGGGCCGGGCGGGTACTGGTTGACCCCGCCGCGGATGTGGCCGGCGGCGGCGTCGAGCAGCGAGCGGGGCCCGTCGGTGTCGGGGAAGCCCTGCCCGAGGTTGATCGCTCCGGTCTCGGCGGCCAGGCGGCTCATCTCCGCGAAGACGGTCTCGCCGTAGGCGCGCATGCGTTCCACAAGGGGTTCTTCCACAGGGGGCAGCATAGACGCGCGGCCTCCGCGTGTGGTGGGCCGCCTGCGGGCGCGGCCCCGGACCGGACCGGTACCGGCGGTGTCTCAGCCGCCGTGTCTCAGTGGCCGCGCCTCAGCTCGCGACCTCTTGGTCGGCCGCGCGCGTGCGGCACTCGCTCAGGGCGTCGGCGAGGTGCAGGCGGTCCTCGGCGCTGATCTCCTCCACGAAGTGGAGGATGGTGGCGCGCGGGTCGCCGCACCCGCTGAAGACCTCGCCCATGATGCGGGCCGAGTACTCGGCGCGGCTCTGCGCCGGCCGGTAGAGCCAAGCGCGACCGGCCTTCTCTCGGTACAGGAGTCCCTTGTGGAAAAGGATGGTGGTCACGGTCATCACGGTCGTGTACGCGACGTCGCGCCCGTAGTGCATGCGGGCACGGATCTCCCTCACGGGGAGGGGCCCGTCGGCGCTCCAGAGCGCGTCCATGATCGCTGCTTCTAGCTCCCCGAACTCCCTCACTGGTACGGACCTCCCTGGGTTCGTTCCGCCATGCTAAGAGCGGATGTCTCCCGGCGCCGGGGATTCGCCGAGAACGCACCGATCCGCACTTCCCGGCCCCTTGGGCGTGGGGATTCGGCCGCGCGTGCAGGGCTCTCTGCACGGAGCCCGCATGCGGTCCGGGCACCCCCGCCGGGAGGCGGAACAGTGGCCCCCGTCACAATGGGGCCGGCGAGGGGCGACGGATGAGGGGACGAGGGGCCGCGGAGGAAGCGGCCGAGGAGGAGGCGACGTGGAGGATTCCGGGCGACCGGGCCCCGGCGGCGGGCAGGGCCGCGACCGCAGGGCGCAGATCACCATGACCCCCGAGGAGCGGGAGGCGTTCCTGACCGCCAACCGGAAGGTGCAGGTGGCGACCGTCGGCCCGGACGGGGCGCCGCACCTGTCCACGCTCTTCTACGCCCTGGTCGGCGGCCGCCTCGCCTTCTGGACCTATGCCGCCTCCCAGAAGGCGGTGAACCTGCGCCGCGATCCGCGCGTGACGTGCCTGGTCGAGGACGGCGAGGACTACGGTGAGCTGCGCGGGCTGATGATCCGGGGCACCGCGGAGACCACGGACGACCCCGAGGAGGTCCGCCGGGTGGGCACCGCCGTGACCGCCGCGATGACCGGCACCGCCGAAGAGGACCTGGAGGCGGCGGGCGCGCGCGGGGAGATCGAACGCGCAGGGCGCAAGAGGGTGGCGGTCTTCATCCGCGAGGAGCGGACCGCCAGCTGGGACCACGCCAAGCTCTGAGNGGGCGGGCGCCCGCCCTGAGCGGGGCGGCCGTGGCCGCGCGGCGCCGGGACGGCCACCGCACGGGACGTCCGGAGAAGACGGGGCCCGCCCGCGGGAAGAGGTCGTGCGCGGCCGGACCCGCCCCCTCGTCCGGCGGAACCCCCGTGTCCCGCCGGCCTCGGGAACGGCCGTCCTGCCCGGCCGCGCACACCAGGTGTGACGCCGGGCATCCGTGTCAGGTTCCGAAGAAATTCTTCCGGGCGCCCCGGGTTGGACCGGGGCGCCGCCGGGCATGGTCTCCTGAGCCGCGGCGGAGCGCTCCAACCCCTGGAAGTGCGGGAGGTCGCGACGCCCGCGCCCCTCGCGCCGCGCTCGCACGGCGACCCGAGTTTGTGAATGATTGTTAGGTATCTCCCAGTCCACTGTCGGCCTGGGGGCGGCATCTTCATGCCTGTACAGCTAGCCTGTTACCGAGATTGCTGGCCGGGCGAAGCGTCCACGCCGCCTGCGGATGCTGGCGCGCACCGAGCCCGCCCTGCGTAAGCGGCCATCTCCATATCCATACATTCACAAGCGAGCTGCGGAAGAGGGCGATCTCCGCCGTGTCGTCTGAGGCGTCTCAACCCCTGACAGATTTCGGCCCGAACGAGTGGTTGGTCGAGGAGCTCTATCAGAAGTACCTGAACGACCCGAACTCCGTTGACAAGGCGTGGTGGAACTTCTTCGCCGACTACAAGTCCGGCTCCGCCAAGCCCGGGTCCGCCGCGTCCGGCTCCTCGGGTGCACCGTCGGCCACGGGTGCACCCGCCAAGGGCAACGGAAAGGCGCCCGCCGCCCCGGCCTCCGGCGGCGGCAAGAAGCCCGCGGCGGGCTCCGAGTCCTCCTCCGCCCCCGCCGACGAGGCGCTGAAGGTCACCGAGGAGCGACTGCGCGGCGCACCGGCCCGTACCGCCACCAACATGGAGTCCAGCCTCGCGCTGCCGACCGCCACCTCCGTGCGGGCCGTGCCGGTGAAGCTGCTCTTCGACAACCGCATCGTCATCAACAACCACCTGCGCCGCGCGCGCGGCGGCAAGGTGTCGTTCACCCACATCATCGGCTACGCCATGGTCAAGGCCCTGGAGTCGATGCCGGAGATGAACCACTCCTACGTCGAGGTCGACGGCAAGCCCGGGGTGGCCAAGCCCGAGCACGTCAACTTCGGCCTCGCCATCGACCTGCAGAAGCCGGACGGCTCCCGGCAGCTGGTGGTCCCCTCGGTCAAGGCCGCGGACACCTTGGATTTCAAGGGGTTCTGGAGCGCCTACGAGGAGCTGGTCCGCAAGGCCCGCAACAACAAGCTCGGGGTCCCCGACTTCCAGGGCACCACGATCAGCCTGACCAACCCCGGCGGCATCGGCACCGTGCACTCGGTCCCGCGTCTGATGCCCGGCCAGGGCGCGATCATCGGCGTCGGGTCGATGGAGTACCCGGCCGAGTTCCAGGGCGCCTCCCCTGAGACCCTGAACCGGCTGGCCATCAGCAAGGTCATGACCCTGACCTCGACCTACGACCACCGGATCATCCAGGGCGCGCAGTCGGGCGAGTTCCTCAAGCGGATCCACCAGCTGCTGCTGGGCGAGGAGGGCTTCTACGACGAGATCTTCGCCTCCCTGCGGATCCCCTACGAGCCGGTCCGCTGGACGCAGGACATCTCGGTCGACACCTCCCAGCAGCTGGACAAGACCAGCCGGGTGCAGGAGCTGATCCACGCCTACCGGGTCCGGGGCCACCTGATGGCCGACACCGACCCGCTGGAGTACAAGCAGCGCCGCCACCCGGACCTGGACGTGCTCCAGCACGGGCTGACGCTGTGGGACCTGGAGCGCGAGTTCCCCACCGGCGGGTTCGGCGGCAAGCCGGTCATGAAGCTCCGCGACGTCCTGGGCGTGCTGCGCGACACCTACTGCCGCACGGTGGGCATCGAGTACATGCACATCCAGTCCCCCGAGGAGCGGGAGTGGATCCAGTCGCACGTCGAGCGCGAGCACGAGAAGCTCGACCGCGATGAGCAGCTGCACATCCTGCGCCGCCTGAACAGCGCCGAGGCCTTCGAGACGTTCCTGCAGACCAAGTACGTCGGGCAGAAGCGCTTCTCCCTGGAGGGCGGCGAGTCCCTCATCCCGCTGCTGGACGGCGTCATCTCCCAGGCCGCCTCGTCCGCGATGGACGAGGTCGTCATCGGCATGGCCCACCGCGGCCGCCTGAACGTGCTGGCCAACATCTGCGGCAAGTCCTACGGCCAGATCTTCGGCGAGTTCGAGGGCAACCTGGACCCGCGCTCGGCGCACGGCTCCGGCGACGTCAAGTACCACCTGGGCACCGAGGGCACCTTCACCACGGCGGACGGCGAGAAGATCGCGATCTCGCTGGCGGCCAACCCCAGCCACCTGGAGACGGTCGACCCGGTCCTGGAGGGCATCGTCCGCGCCAAGCAGGACGTGCTCGACAAGGGCCCGCACGGGTTCACCGTGCTGCCGCTGCTCATCCACGGCGACGCCGCGTTCGCCGGCCAGGGCGTGGTGGCCGAGACGCTCAACCTGTCGCAGCTGCGGGGCTACCGCACCGGCGGCACGGTGCACGTCATCGTCAACAACCAGGTCGGCTTCACCACCTCCCCGGCCGACAGCCGCTCCAGCATCTACGCCACCGACGTGGCGCGGATGGTGCAGGCGCCGATCTTCCACGTCAACGGGGACGACCCGGAGGCCGTGGTGCGGGTGGCCCGGCTGGCCTTCGCCTACCGGCAGGCGTTCAACAAGGACGTCGTGGTCGACCTGGTGTGCTACCGCCGCCGCGGGCACAACGAGTCGGACAACCCGCATTTCACCCAGCCGCTGATGTACGAGCTGATCGACGCCAAGCGGTCCACCCGCAAGCTCTACACCGAGGCGCTGGTCGGGCGCGGCGACATCACCATGGAGGAGGCCGAGCAGGCGCTGCGCGAGTACCAGCAGGAGCTGGAGCGCGCCTTCGCCGAGACCCGCGAGGCCGACAAGAAGCCGATCGAGCCGGGCTCGGTGGTCAAGCCCGAGGTCTTCGACGAGGGCCGGCTCGACCACGCCCAGGTCTCCACGGCCATCTCCGAGCAGGCGGTCAAGGAGATCATCTCCACCCAGACCGACCTGCCCGAGGGGTTCACCGCCCACCCGCGCCTGCTGCCGCAGCTGCAGCGCCGCGCCAAGGTGGTCGAGGAGGACACCATCGACTGGGCCACCGGCGAGCTGCTCGCCTTCGGCTCACTGCTGATGGACGACCACCCGGTCCGCCTGGTGGGCCAGGACAGCCGCCGCGGCACCTTCGGCCAGCGGCACGCCTCGCTGGTGGACAAGGCCACCGGCCAGGTGCACACCCCGCTCAAGCGGTTCGACCGGGGCACCTCCAAGTTCTACGTGCACGACTCGCTGCTCAGCGAGTACGCGGCGCTGGGCTTCGAGTACGGCTACTCGGTGGAGCGCCCGGACGCGCTGGTGTGCTGGGAGGCCCAGTTCGGCGACTTCGTCAACGGCGCCCAGAGCATCATCGACGAGTACATCAGCTCCAGCGAGCAGAAGTGGGGCCAGCGCTCCAGCGTCACCCTGCTGCTGCCGCACGGCTACGAGGGCCAGGGCCCGGACCACTCCTCGGCCCGCGTCGAGCGCTTCCTGCAGCAGTGCGCGCAGGAGAACATGACCGTGGCGATGCCGACCACCCCGGCCAGCTACTTCCACCTGCTGCGGTGGCAGGCCAAGTCGGGCTACCGGCGGCCGATGGTGGTGTTCACGCCCAAGTGGATGCTGCGCGCCAAGCAGGCCACCTCGGCGGCGGCGGACTTCACCACCGGGTCGTTCGAGCCGGTCATCGACGACCCCAAGGTGGACCCGCAGAAGGTGCGCCGGGTGGTGCTGTGCTCCGGCAAGGTCTTCTACGACCTGGACGGTGCGCGCGACCGCACCGGCGACGAGCACACCGCCGTCCTGCGCGTGGAGCGGCTCTACCCGCTGCCGGTGGAGGAGATCCGGCGGCGCCTGGCGGCGTTCCCCAACGCCGGCGAGGTGCTGTGGGTGCAGGAGGAGCCGGCGAACATGGGCCCCTGGCCGTTCGTCGCGCTGGTCTTCTCCGAGCAGCTGGACCGGCCCTTCACCCGGGTGTCGCGCCCGGCCTCCTCCTCGCCGGCGGCCGGCTCGGCCAAGCGGCACGAGGCCGAGCAGCAGGCCGTGGTCAACACGGTCTTCCCGCCGGTGGACTAGGCGCGCCATGTACTACACCGACCGCGGGATCGAGGAGCTGGAGCGGCGCCGGGGCGAGGAGGAGGTCTCCTTCGCCTGGCTCTCCGACCAGCTGCGCACGTTCACCGATCTGAATCCGGAGTTCGAGACGGCCGTCGACCGGCTGGCCACCTGGCTGGCCCGGCTCGACGACGACGAGGACGACTGACCCGGGACGGGTCCGCGCTCTGCCGAGGGGACCCCCGACACCGTCGGGGGTCCCCTTCCGTTTCCGCTCCCCCGGCCGGAGCCCCGAGGGCGGGGTCGGGGTCGCCCCCGGCACTCCCCTGATCCTTCGCGACATATCTTGAATTGCCCTCCGACGCGACATATCGTGTTTGCAGAACTGTTCGAGTCGAAAGGTGTCGCGATGGCGCGTTGGACCATCGACCAGCCGACGACGCGGGTCCTCGACGGGATCGTGGCGCTGCGCGTCCGTGTCATCGGCGGTCACGTCAACATCCTGCCCACCGACGATCCGGCGACCTTCGAGGTCTCCGACATCAAGGGCGAGCCCGTGCTGGCCACGCACGAGGCCGGCATCCTCACCCTGACCTACGAGGACCTGACCGGCGGCGGCCTGCTGGACCGCCTCAAGCCCGTGCAGCTGTCCGGGTACAAGGACGTGGGGCGGCGCACGGCCGCGATCGACCTGCGGGTCCCCCGCGACTGCCCGGTGGAGGTGACCACCCTCTCGGCGCCCATCGTCGCGGCCGGGCTGGCGGGGCGGGTGCAGCTGCGGACCGCCTCGGGCGACGTCACCCTGGACGAGCTGTCCGGGGACGTGGAGGTCTCCACGGTCAGCGGCGACCTGGCCGCCCGCGGGCTGCAGGGCGGCCTGTCCTTCAACAGCGTCGGCGGCCAGGCCGCGGTGGCCGGGGGGCGGCTGTCCTCCTTCGCCGCCAAGACCGCCTCCGGCAAGGTGCTGGCCGACGTCGAGCCGGCCTCCTCGGCGCGGTTCCGGCTGGCCTCGATCTCCGGCGGGGTGGCGCTGCGGGTTCCCGCCGACACCTCCGCCGACGTGGACCTGCGCTCGGCCACCGGCGCCCTGGACGCGGAGTTCGGGCTGGAGCGGCGGACCCTGCGCGGGCGCACCCGCCTGAGCGGGACCATCGGCAGCGGCCCCGACCCGGCCGCGATCAGCACGACCACGGTGTCGGGGGCGGTCTCCCTGCTGCGCCGCGCCCCCGACGCCCCGGCCGCGATTCCGAGGGGGAACGCATGAGCACCATCTTCGGCCACGGTCGGCTCCGGCTCTACCTGCTCAAACTGCTGGACGAGAGCCCGAAGCACGGCTACGAGATCATCAGCCTGCTGCGCGACCGGTTCATGGGGGTGTACTCGCCCTCGCCGGGCACCATCTACCCGCGCCTGGCCCGCCTGGAGGAGGAGGGCCTGGTCACCCACGAGGAGGTCAACGGGCGCAAGGTCTACCGGCTGACCGACAAGGGGCGCGAGGAGCTGCGCAGCCGCAGCTCGGACCTGAACGACCTGGAGCGCGAGCTCACCGAGTCGGTGCGGGACGTGGCCCGCGCGGTCAAGGAGGACGTGCGCGACACCATCAGCTCGCTGCGCGAGGAGCTGAAGTACGCCGCCTCCGGCGGTCGGCGCTCCAAGGACTCCGCCCCCGGCGAGGGGGCGGCCGCCGAGGGCGGGACGGGCCCGGAGGGCTCCGGCGAGGGCGCGGGCCGGGAGCGCTCCGCCACGGAGGACGCGGACCGCGGCCCGTGGTGGGGCCGCGACTGGGAGCGCCTGGCCAAGGACGTCGGAGGCTCCTGGAAGGGGGCCTGGGGAAGCGCCTGGGGCGGCTGGGGCTCCTGGGGGGAGCGCCGCTCCGAAGGCGGCGAGGGCCGCGAGGGCTCCGAAGACGCCGGGAGCGCGGCCTCGGACCGGGACGGTGCCGGCGGGCGCGAGTTCGACCAGGCGCTGCACGACTTCGCCGACCGCGTCCGCGACATGGTCCGGGAGGCGGGCACCGTGGGCGAGACGGCGGTGCGCGACTTCCGGCGGATCCTGGACGACACCCTGGACGTGCTCCAGCGCGACATGGCCGGATGGGGTCCGGGGGGCAAGGAGCGCACCGCCGAGGAGGAAGAGGAGGAGGGCGGCGGCACGACCGCCCGCGAGGCCTCTGACACAGCCGACACTGCCGGCGCCTCCGGCGGTGAGGGGCCGCGGTCCGGCCAGGAGCCGCCGAAGACCGAGGAGAAGGGGCCTTTCGCCCAGCCCCCGGCGGCCGAGGACGCCTCCGACCCGTGGTCCACCGCGATCCGCGAACAGGACCGCCCCGAGCAGAAGGCCCCCGAGGCGGAGGCCGAAGCCGGGGGGAGGGCCGACCCGACGGAGGACGGCAAGGGAGACGCCAAGCCCGGCACGTCCTGACGCCGCTGTCCACAAGTACGCGATCGCCCCGCATCACCAGGGGCGATCGCGTACTGTTCCCGTATCCGGGTTCTTCGCGGAGGGGACCGCTGAATGGGTCGTACTGTGCATCTTCCTTATGTCCTAGAGCAGGAGCGGGACGGAACGTGGTGCGGTGAAGCCGCCCTCCGCCCCGGCTCCAGTGCCTTCGGATACGGCGACGATCCCGAAAGCGCACTCGCCGACCTGAAGGAGAAGGCCACCGCGCTCATCGAGCAGTCCGGCCCGCCTCAACAGCTCACCATGACCGTCACGGTCACCTGCGCTCCGGACGACCACACCCACTGAGCTCGCCGTCGGTCGCGCGGGGGCTGCCGCCGAGCGCGTTCCCGACCTCTCCGAACATCGCACCTAGGGCTCAGACCGTGAAGACGATCTTGCCGAACTGGTCGCCCGCCGCCATGGCCTCGAAGCCCTCCTTGGCCTGGGTCAGCGGCAGCACGCGGTCGATGGTGGGGCGCACGCCGGTGCGGGCCAGCATCTCGGTCAGGTGGGACAGCTCCTCGCGGCTGCCCATGGTGGAGCCGACCACCTGCAGCTGCAGGAAGAACATCCGGGTCAGCTCGGCCGATGGGGCGTCGCCGCTGGTGGCGCCGCAGGTGACGATCGTGCCGCCGGGCTTGAGCGCGCGCACCGAGTGGCCCCAGGTGGCCTGGCCGACCGAGTCGAAGACGACGTCGGCCTTCTCCGGCAGCNGCCCTCCCCCGCCAGCCGCTCCCCCGTCGGAACGGCGGCGTAGGCGCCCAGCGCCAGGGCGCGGTCCCGCTTGGCCTCGCTGCGGCTGGTGGCGTAGACGCGGTGCCCCGCCCGGGCGGCCAGGGCAATGAGCGCCCCGGCCACGCCGCCTCCGGCGCCCTGGACCAGCAGGGTCGAGCCGGGGGCCGGGGCGGCCTTGCTGAAGAGCATGGAGTAGGCGGTCAGCCAGGCCGTGGGCAGGCAGGCCGCCTCCTCGAAGCTCAGCTCCGGCGGCTTGGGCACCAGGTTGCGGCGCGGAACCGCCACCTTCTCGGCCAGCGTGCCGTCGTGGACCTCCGACAGCAGCGAGCGGCGCGGGTCGAAGGTCTCCCCGCCGGGCACCGACGGGTCGCCGACGACGGCGTGCACGATCACCTCGTTGCCGTCCTCGTCGAGCCCGGCCGCGTCACAGCCCAGCACCATGGGCAGGCGGTCGGCGCTCAGGCCGACGCCGCGCAGGCTCCACAGGTCGTGGTGGTTGAGGGAGGCGGCCTTGACGTCGACGACGGTCCAGCCGTCGCGGGGGGCGGGGTCGGGCCGCTCTGCGGCCTCCAGGCCGGAGACGGGGTCGTCAGGGGCGATGCGCGCGGCGGTGATAGCGAACATGCCCGCACCCTAGCGATCGGCGGAGGCGAAGGCGGGCGGGGCCCCGGGGTCGAAGGAGAAGGCGACCACGCGCCCCTCGGGCATCGGTTCGGTGTGCCAGTCGCCGGCCAGCGCCTCCACCATCGCCAGTCCGCGGCCGCTCTCCTGGTCGGGGGAGAACCCGCCCACGGCCGGGCGGCCGCCGGGGGCGTCGGGGCGCGGCCCCTCGTCGTGCACGGCGACGGTGACCGCGCCGGGGCGGTGCACCACCTCGACGCCGAACCGCCCTCCGGGCTCACCGCTGCGGGTGTGCCGCACCGCGTTCGAGGCCACCTCGCTGACCAGCAGCGTCGCCGCCTCCACCAGGTCCTCCTCCAGGGCGGGGCACAGCGCGAGCGTGGAGCGCACGAAGCCGCGCGCCTCGCGCACGTACCGCTCCTCGCCGGGGAACCCGCACCGGGCCATGACCACGGCTCCGGCGCCCCGGGCCCGGGGGACCGCGGGGAACTCCCCGGCAGGCCGTCCCTGAAGTGTCGCGCTCATGGCTGGCTCCCCCCTGGGCGTGGTGGCGCTCCGGACCGGTCCGGATGCGCGCCCGGATGAGACATCCTCCTCTCACGCCCCGCCCGCTGCAATTGCTTCCCTGATTTTTCCCTACCCGCGTTGGCCCCCTCTGATGTCCAGTAGCCTCGTTCCGTTCTCCTTTCGGCACTCCCCTCAGCCAGGAGGTCACCTTGCCCGCTTCCAACAGCCCCACGGCCCGGCGGCGCCGGCTGGGCGTTGAATTGCGCCGTCTGCGCGAGAACTCCGGAATGACCGGAGAAGAGGCGGCGGAACGCATGGCCTGGTCGGGCAGCAAGCTCTCCCGGATCGAGCGGGGGCAGGTCGCCACCAACTCCGACGACGTGCGCGACCTGCTCGACCTCTACAAGGTCGAGGACTCGGCCCTGCGCACCACGCTGGTCACGCTGGCCCGGGAGTCGCGGCGGCGCGGCTGGTGGCACGTGTACGGCGACGTCATGCCCGAGCGCTTCGAGGTCTACCTGGGCCTGGAGCCGGAGGCGGCGGTGCTGCGCTTCTACCAGGCGCAGATCGTCCCGGGACTGTTCCAGACCGAGGACTACGCCCGCGCCCTGCTGGAGGCCCACCCCGCCTCGGTCGCCCCCGACGAGGTCGAACGCCGGGTGGAGCTGCGGATCCGGCGCCGGGAGCTGCTCTTCTCCGAGCACGCGGCACTGCCCCACGTGTGGGTGGTGCTGGACGAATCGGTGCTGCACCGCCCGGTCGGCGGGCCCGCGGTCATGGCCGACCAGATCGGCCATCTCCTGGAGGCCGGGCGCAGGAACCGGGTCACCGTTCAGGTCGTCCCCTTCGGAATAGGGGTGCATTCCGGACTCGACGGGGCATTCGACATCCTCGAGTTCCCCGAATCCGATATCCACACCCCCAAACTCGTCCATTTGGAGAACCTGACGAGCAGCCTCTATATAGAAAAGGCCAAGGAGGTGCACTTCTACACGGTGGCCTTCGAGCACCTGCGCACCGCCGCGCTGAACCCGGAAAGGACCCGCCGGGTCCTGGCGGAGATGGAGCGCACCATGCGGGCGCGGGCGCAGGACGACGAGTGAACCGCAAGACGAGGAGGCGCGGCATGCCCGCGATCGATCCACAGCTCCCCCCGCACGCCCGCTGGCGGACCAGCAGCCACAGCAGTACCGGCGGCGGCCAGTGCGTCGAGGTGGCGGACGCGCCGGCGGGTACGTGGCTGCGGGACTCCCGCGACCCGCAGGGGGCGGTGCTGGCCTTCGGCCACGCCGCCTGGGCGGCCTTCGTGGAGGCCGCGTCCGGAGGACGGCTGTAGCACGGGACTCCCCTGGAGTCCGCCCCGAGGGCCCGACAGGCCGGGGGCGCACCGCGCGGCCGCCCGCGGGCGGCACACGCCGCGGGGGCGGCGGGCACGGATCCGGGGCGGACGACCCCGCCCCGGATCCGTCACGCACGATGACGGGGCGACTACACCGGCCCCGGGCGCCGGCCTCAGGCGCCGGCCACCCCGTCCTTGCGGGCCTGGGCCGCCACCGCGGCCGAGACCGCGGGCACGACCCGCTCGTCGAAGGTGCTGGGGATGATGTAGTCGGCGCTCAGGTCGTCGCCGACCAGGTCCGCCAGGGCGTCGGCGGCCGCGAGCTTCATGCCCTCGGTGATGTCGGAGGCGCCCGCGTCCAGCGCGCCCCGGAAGACGCCCGGGAACGCCAGGACGTTGTTGATCTGGTTGGGGAAGTCGCTGCGCCCGGTGGCCACGACAGCGGCGTACTTGCGCGCCACGTCCGGGTGGACCTCCGGGTTGGGGTTGGCCATGGCGCAGATGATCGCCTGGGGCGCCATCGTGGCCACGACGTCCTCGGGCACCTCGCCCGCCGAGAGCCCGATGAACACGTCCGCGCCGGAGAGCGCGTTCTCGATGGACCCCTCGAGCCCGGCGCGGTTGCTGACCGCCGCCAGCTCCTCCTTGACCGGGGTCAGGCCCTCGCGGCCGGCGTAGATCATGCCCTTGCTGTCGGCCACGGCGATGTCGCCGATCCCGCCCTCCACGAGCATCTTGGTGACCGCCACGCCGGCCGCCCCCGCGCCGGAGACCACGGCGCGCAGGTCGCCCAGGGTGCGCCCGGTCAGCCGGGCCGCATTGCGCAGCGCGGCCACCGTGACGATGGCGGTGCCGTGCTGGTCGTCGTGGAAGACCGGGATGTCCAGCCGCTCCCGCAGCCGCCGCTCGACCTCGAAGCAGCGCGGGGCGGAGATGTCCTCCAGGTTGATCCCGCCGAAGGACGGCGCCATCCGGGCCACCGTCTCCACCAGGTCGTCGACGTCGGTGCAGTTGAGCGCGATCGGCACCGAGTCGACCCCGCCGAACTGCTTGAACAGCAGCGACTTGCCCTCCATGACCGGGAGCGAGGCCTCGGGGCCGATGTCGCCCAGGCCCAGCACGGCCGAGCCGTCGGTGACGACCGCGACGAGGTTGCTCTTCCAGGTGTAGGAATCGACGAGCTCGGGGGATTCGGCGATGCCGCTGCACACACGCGCCACGCCGGGGGTGTAGGCCAGGGACAGCCCGGCGTGGTCGCTCACGTCGACCGTGGACCGGACCTCCAGCTTGCCGCCCCGGTGCAGGGCGAAGGCCGGATCGGAATCGAACTCGCTATGCCGCTCGCGCGGCGAATCGGTGGTCAACTCTCAAACCCCTCAGTACATCGGAGCCCGCCGGTCGGCCATGACACGGGCGGGCGGGTGAGCAGGTGGACGGCGCGCGGAGGCCATGGGTGCTAGGGGACGGCTCCGCCTCCGGCCGGCCAGGACCGGGGCGTTCGAGCCGGCCTCCGCTCGGCCGGTATGCAGGCCAAGCGCCGCCTCGTCCACGGGGGTGACCCGTTACCCAATCATCTCACAACGGTGACCGGAGCAACATGCCGGGTGGCGACGATGGTACGCCCCGCGCCCTCGGCCGGAGGCCGGAGGACCCCGGCCGACGCCGCCAGGGCGCGGCCGGTAGCGCAGCCAAGTCCGGGCGCCCCGCGCCCCCGGCCCTAAGGAGACCCACGTGGCCTCGCCGACGAGCTCCCCCATGACCCCCTTCCGCGCCAGAGGCCTGCTCGCCGCGGGAGCCGCGGCCGCGACCCTGGCCGCCTCCGCCTGCGGGGGCGGCGCCCCGGAGGAGGAGGGCGACGCCGGCGGCGGCGCCCCCGAGGTCGAGGCGGACCAGGACGTGGCCGACCTCGTCCCCGACGACGTCCGGGAGGAGGGCTCGCTGACCATCGGCGTCGACGCCAGCTACGCCCCGGGCGAGTTCCTGGACGCCGACGGCTCCACCGTGGTCGGCTTCAACGTCGACCTGTTCGACGCGGTCGCGGCCAAGATGGACCTGGACACCGCCTGGGAGTCCTCCACCTTCGGCACCATCGTCGAGGGTGTTGACAGCGGCAAGTACGACGTGGGCGTGTCCTCGTTCACCATCAACGCCGAGCGCCTCAAGCAGGTGAACATGGTGAGCTACTACACCGTGGGCACCCAGTGGTTCACCGCCGCGGGCAACCCGGAGGGCGTCGACCCCGACGACGCGTGCGGGCTGACCGTGGCCGTGCAGGCCAACACCGTCCAGGTCGAGGACATCCAGGAGCGCAGCGACGCCTGCGAGGAGGCCGGCGACCCGGCGATCCAGATCGACCAGTACGAGCGCCAGGACCAGGCCACCCAGTCGATCGTGTCCGGCAAGAGCGACGCCGGGCTGGCCGACATGCCGGTGGCGGTCTACGCCGTGGAGCAGACCGACGGCCAGCTGGAGACGCTGGGCGAGCAGTACGAGGCGGCCCCCTACGGCGCGGTCGTCGACAAGGAGAACGAGGAGCTGGCCGAGGCGATCCGGGCCGGCTACCAGGCGATCATCGACGACGGCACCTACGAGCAGGTGCTGGCCGACTGGGACCTGGACACCCAGGGCATGGTCGAGTCCGCAGAGGTCAACCCCGACGTCGACGACGAATAAGGCGCCGCGTGAACACACCGACCCCATCCGACCCGACCGAGGAGCGGACGGCGCCCGAGCCGATCAAGGCCGTGCCCGTCCGCCACCCCGGCCGCTGGATCGCCTCGGGCGTGCTCCTGGTCCTGGCGGCCATGTTCGTCCACATGCTGGTGACGAACGACAAGTTCAACTGGCCGTTCCTGGTGGAGAACATGTTCTCCCCGCCGGTGCTCTACGGCGTGTGGACCACGCTGAAGCTCACCGTGCTGGCCATGGCGGTGGGCATCTCCATCGGCATCGCGGTGGCGGTGATGCGGCTGTCGGGCAACCCCGTCCTCGCGGGACTGGCCTGGCTGTACACGTGGTTCTTCCGCGCCGTGCCGCGCCTGGTGCTGTGCGTGCTCTTCGGCAACATGGGCATCCTGTACCAGAACCTGGAGCTGGGGCTGCCCTTCGACACCTACTGGATGCCGCTGCTGGGCCTGGACGGGGACGCCCGCTTCTACAGCGTCCCGATGAACGAGGTCCTGACCCCGTTCATGGCGGCGCTGCTGGCGCTGGCCCTGTCGCAGGGCGCCTACATGGCCGAGATCGTCCGGGCCGGGCTGCTGTCGGTGGACAAGGGCCAGACCGAGGCCGCCCAGGCGCTGGGCATGGGCCGCGGGCTGATCCTGCGGCGCGTCACCCTGCCCCAGGCGCTGCGGGTGATCGTGCCGCCCACCGGCAACGAGGTCACCGCGATGCTGAAGGACACCTCGCTGGTGTCGGCGATCCCGCTGACGACCGAGCTGTTCTTCCAGCTCCAGGCCATCGGCAACCGCACCTTCGACCTGTTCCCGATGCTGGTGGCCGCCTGCCTGTGGTACCTGGCCATCACCAGCCTGCTGATGGTGGGGCAGTACTACCTGGAGCGCTCCTTCAACCGGGGCGACCGGACCGCGCAGGCCGAAGTGACGACCATGCAGAGCAAGGCGGGACATTNCCGGGGGCGCCGGGGCCCTGCCGCAGGCCCCCGGCGAGGACGTGATGGTCCTGGCCGAGGACGTGCACAAGAGCTTCGGGCGGCTGGAGGTACTGCGCGGCATCGACCTGCAGGTGCGCCGCGGCGAGGTGATGTGCGTGGTCGGCCCCTCGGGTTCGGGCAAGTCGACCTTCCTGCGGTGCATCAACCACCTGGAGAAGATCAACGCCGGACGGCTGTGGGTGAACGGGCGCCTGATGGGCTACCGCCAGCACCGCGGCCGGCTGCACGAGCTGCGCGACTCCCAGGTGGCCGCGCAGCGCCGGGACATCGGCATGGTGTTCCAGGCCTTCAACCTGTTCCCGCACATGTCGGTGCTGGGCAACGTGGTCGAGGCCCCGCTCCGGGTCAAGCGCGAGCCGCGCGGGCGGGCCCGGGAGACGGCCATGGAGCTGCTGGACAAGGTGGGGCTGGCGGACAAGGCCGCCGCCTTCCCGCGCCAGCTCTCCGGCGGCCAGCAGCAGCGGGTGGCGATCGCCCGGGCCCTGGCCATGCGCCCGCGGCTGATGCTGTTCGACGAGCCGACCAGCGCCCTGGACCCGGAGCTGGTGGGCGAGGTGCTGGACGTGATGAAGGACCTCGCCCGCGAGGGCATGACCATGGTCGTGGTGACCCACGAGATGGGCTTCGCCCGCGAGGTCGGCGACAGCCTGGTGTTCATGGACGGCGGCGTGGTGGTGGAGTCGGGGGACCCCAGGGCGGTGCTCTCCGACCCGCAGCACGAGCGCACCCAGGCGTTCCTGTCCAAGGTGCTCTGACGCGCCTGGGCCCGGGCGCTCGGAACCGGGCGCCCGGGTACGGCGCGTTCAGGGGCGAGCGTCCGGGACGGCCCCTGCAGGGGCCGTCCCCTCCTGTCCGGCGGCGGTGGGCGGCCTCCGGCCCTCTGCCGACGGCCAGGGCGCCGGCCAGGGCGCCGAAGGCGGCCCGGGCCCGGGTCACGGCCGCGGCTCTGGGGCGGATCCGGTCGGCCGCCCGGGTACCGGGCGGTAGCGTGGGTCCCCCTGCCTGCGACGAGGAGTGCCATTGATCCGCCCCGCGCGCCCGGACGACGTCCCGGTGATCCTGAAGCTGATCCGCGAGCTCGCCGAGTACGAGCGCGAGCCGGACGCCGTCGAGGCCACCGAGGCCGACATCGAGCGCGCGCTCTTCGGCGAGGGCGCGGCCGCCCACGCGCACATCGCCGAGGCGGACGGCGAGGCCGTCGGCTTCGCCCTGTGGTTCCTGAACTTCTCCACGTGGACCGGCAGGCACGGCATCTACCTGGAGGACCTGTACGTCCGCCCGGAGATGCGCGGCCGCGGCCTGGGCAAGGCGCTGCTGACCGAGCTGGCGCGGCTGTGCGTCGAGCGCGGTTACCGGCGCCTGGAGTGGTCGGTGCTGGACTGGAACACGCCCTCCATCGAGTTCTACCGCTCGCTGGGCGCCGAGCCCATGGACGGGTGGACGGTCCACCGGCTCGACGGCGAGGCGCTGGGGCGCCTGGGCGGCGGGGACTAGGACCGGCAGGGGTGCTCCCGTCCCCCGGGGCGGGCGGCGGGGCTCCAGGGGCGCGCGGGGCGTCCCCGAGAGCATTCCCGATTCCCCGTACCCGTCCGAATACGCAGCCGACCACCGCGTTCTCCGGGTCGAGCGGGATCCGGGCGCGCGGACACACCGCCGATCCGTCCGGTTCGCCCCGTTTCGACCTGCCCGCCCGGCGGACACGGCACCGGCCGTGTGCCGCCACCCCGGCGGGAAACACGATAGATTGCACTCAAGCGGCACACTCGCTTCCCGGAGGAGGGACGTGACCGAAGAAACCGCCGCGCCCGTCTCGGGCGCCATGGACGTACGCGACGCCGTCACGGTGAAGATGCCGGCCGACAGCGCCTACCTGTCCGTGCTGCGCACCGCGACGGCCGGCCTGGCCGCCCGCCTGGACTTCACCCTCGACGAGATCGAGGACCTGCGCATCGGGGTCGACGAGGCCTGCGCGATGCTGCTCGCCCAGGCCCTCCCCGGCACCGATCTGACCTGCGAATTCGAACTCACCGGCGACGGCATGCGGATCAGCGTCTCGGTGCTGACCGCGGACGGCCGGCTCCCGGCCCGCGACACCTTCGCCTGGACGGTGCTCTCCGCCCTGGCCGGGGAGGTCGACACCGTGGCCGGGCCCGACGACCGCGTCTCCATCGTCCTGCACAAACGCCGCGGCGCGGTGGAGACGGCGTGAGCGAGAGGGGGCCCGCTCTGACGGCGAAGACGGAGCACGCGGTGCCGGACCGGGCCCGCGCACGAGAGTTGTTCGAGCGCCTGAGCGAGCTTCCCGAGGACTCCCCGGAGCGCCAGCGCATCCGCGACGAACTCGTGGAGCTGCACCTGCCGCTCGTCGAGTACCTCGCCCGGCGCTTCCGCAACCGCGGGGAATGGCTCGACGACCTGACCCAGGTCGCCACCATCGGGCTGATCAAGTCGATCGACCGGTTCGACCTGGACCGCGGGGTGGAGTTCTCCACCTACGCCACCCCGACCATCGTCGGCGAGATCAAGCGCCACTTCCGTGACAAGGGCTGGGCCGTGCGCGTGCCCCGGCGCCTGCAGGAGCTCAAGCTCTCCCTGACCAAGGCGGTCAGCGACCTGTCGCAGCGGGAGGGCCGCGCGCCCACCGTGCACGAGCTGGCCGAGCACCTGGGGATGAGCGAGGAGGAGGTCCTGGAGGGCCTGGAGTCGGCCAACGCCTACTCCACGGTCTCCCTCGACGCGCCCGACAGCGGGGACGAGGACGCCCCGGCGGTCGCCGACTCGCTCGGCATCGTGGACGACTCCCTGGA
Organism: Nocardiopsis halophila DSM 44494; assembly: GCF_000341245.1. GTDB lineage: Bacteria > Actinomycetota > Actinomycetes > Streptosporangiales > Streptosporangiaceae > Nocardiopsis_A > Nocardiopsis_A halophila. Next base: position 5,246 of record NZ_ANAD01000149.1, on the reverse strand, counting down.
GGGCGTGGAGTACCGCGAGTCGCTCAAGCCCCTGCTGGAGCAGCTGCCGCCGAGGGAGAAGCGCATCCTGCTGCTGCGGTTCTTCGGCAACATGACGCAGTCGCAGATCGCCCAGGAGCTGGGCATCTCCCAGATGCACGTCTCGCGCCTGCTGGCCCGCACGCTGGCCCAGCTGCGCCAGGCGCTGACCACCGACGAGTAGGGCCCCGCCCGCCGGACGGACCGGCGGGAGCGTTGAAACGATGAGGAGCCCCGCGCCGCACGGCGCGGGGCTCCTCGCCTCCCGTCGCGCCCACCGGAGCGGTGGGGCCCTTCACGCCCAGGGGTGCCTCCGACCGGGGCACCCGGGGGCGTCGGCGCCCGACTCCAGGATCGGCACCGCCGCCGGCTCGGGAGGACGGAGGACGCACCACTCGTCGGCAGCACCGTTGCGTTCGGCTTCCGGTCCCGGTGTCACCCCATCCGCCCTCGATCAGTAGACCACCGTGCGCGCGGGCAGCGGGCGCCGCCTCTTCTCCCGCGGGCGCCGGTGTCCTGGAGCACCGCATCGACCGGGTCGGGGTCGATGATCCGGGTCGGCTCGCCCAGGTGGCCGGGGGCGTAGACGTCGGGGGCGGAGTGGGGCCGGTGGTGGCGGACCCGATCGGCAACGGGGCCTCCGGAGTGCCCGTCCCATGGGGCGACACCACAGGGACTACCCGGGGCCCCGCCCTCGCGACAGGACCTGCACGGCCCCAACGCAACGGTGTTGCACTCGGCGGCACCCCCCCCCCCCCCCGCCGCGCCCCGTGAACGTCGGCTCGGCCGCCGCGAGTTCTCCGGCTCGGCCGCTCTACGCGCTCCGGCCGAACTATCCGCTCCGGCCGCTCCGACCGCTCTGCGCGCCGTGCCCGTCCGTGTTCTCCCCGGGGAAGAGGACCGCGGTGGTCGCGGGTGCCAGCACCAGTCCGATGGCGGCGACCGCGACGGCCACCATGCCCACGCTGACGGACATCCGGTCGGCCTCGTACATGGAGTAGGCGACGATCAGCATGAAGATCTGGGTGAGGACCACCGGCGTGCGCGCCCACGGGCGCAGCATCACCAGCCCCCAGGCCACGAACCCGAGCACGCCTGCGACGACGAGTCCGAAGACGGCCAGCGGGTAGGCGAACGAGGGGTCGGCGACCTCGCCGGCGACCGTGCGCAGGACCAGGGTGCCGCTCTCGAAGACCACGAGCAGGGCGACGACGGCCTGCAGGGCGGCGGCGAGCAGAAGGGTGACCGGGCGGTTGTACACGTTCCACACTATCGGCCGCCCGGCGCACCCCGCCTCGGGGCGGCCTCGGGGGCGACCTCGGGGCACCGCCGCGCGGCCCTCCCCCGAAGCCCCCGCACCCGCAGGTGCCCCGAGTGCGTCCCCGGACCCCCGGAGTCGCAGGGCCTCGCTACACTGGCCGCGTGCGAGCGCTCTTCATCGTCAACCCGCAGGCGACCACCACCACGCCGCGCTCGCGCGACGTCATCGTCGGGGCCATCGCCCGCCACGTCGAGCTGCACGTGGCCCAGACCGAGTACCGCGACCACGCCGGCGAGATGGCGCGCGACGCCGCCGGCGAGGGCTTCGACCTGGTGGTGAGCCTGGGCGGGGACGGAACCGTCAACGAGGTGGTCAACGGGCTGCTGCGCACCCCCGCCGACCTGCCCCGCCCGAGCTACGCCGCGCTGCCCGGCGGCAGCGCCAACGTCTTCATCCGCGCCCTGGGCATACCCAACGACCCGGTGGAGGCCACCGGCGCGGTGCTGGAGGCGCTGCGCTCGGGCTCCTCCCGCGAGGTGGGGCTGGGCCGGATCTCCTCCGGGCGCGACGACCGCTACTTCACCTTCTGCGCCGGGTTCGGCTGGGACGCCGACGTGGTCCAGGAGGTCGAGCGGCGGCGCCGCCGCGGACGCCGCGCCTCGCCGGCGCTCTACGGCGGGGTGGCGCTGAACAAGTTCCTGCGGGGCGAGACCCGCGACCCCTCCCTGCGGGTGCGCGCGCCGGGCCGCCCGACGGTCTCCGGGCTGCACTTCGCGCTGGTCACCAATACCACACCGTGGACGTTCGCGGGCGCGGTGCCGGTGCAGCCCACCCCGCGGTCACGCTTCCGGCTGGGGCTGGACGCCTTCGGGATGAGCGCGCTGAACCCGGCGGTCACGGCGCGGGTCCTGGGGCGGATGCTGTCCCCCTCGGGGGTGCCGGCCACGGGGCGCGGCTATACCACGTGGCACGACCTCGAATCGCTCACGATCTCCTCGGAGCACCCGCGCCCGTTCCAGATCGACGGGGAGTATCTCGGCACGCGGGATCGGATCGATTTCCACTCCGTACCGAAGGCATTACGAATCATCGTGTGAGGTCATTCGCGGTCATTCTGTGACGCACGCGACACCGCGGCCTGTGCCGATCGCCCTCGAGCACTCTTGCGCGGGTCCGACAACCCTGACAGGCTCAACATGTCGCCGCACGTTACGGGCGAGTAAAACGGACGGTTCCGTGGTCGGAACGGGCAGTAGTCCCACCCCCGGCCGAGGGCCGTACCGGTGCACTGTCCCGTCGGGCGCGTGCCCTAAGGACCGGGGCGACAAGGGTGTGCCCCGCGCCCATCGCCGACATCGTGAACGCGTTCACGAACCGCACGCCCCCGCACGCCTCGCTGTGAGGAGTTGATCCGCATGGACTGGCGCCACCACGCCGCCTGCCGTGACGAAGATCCCGAACTGTTCTTCCCCATCGGTGACTCCGGCCCCGCGCTCATCCAGATCGAAGAGGCCAAGTCCGTGTGCGCCGCCTGCCCGGTGTCGAGCGCCTGCCTGCAGTGGGCGCTGGAGACCGGCCAGGACGGCGGCGTGTGGGGCGGGATGAGCGAGGAGGAGCGCCGTTCGCTCCGCCGTCGCCGGGTCCGCCCCGCCGTCCGCGCCGGGGTCTAGCCTCTCCTTCCGCCGCCGAGGCGCTCCCCCGGGCGCGCCCACGGCCCTGTCTCCGCTCCCCCGTACCTCCCCGGATCCGCCGCCCGTCCACCGGGCCGTTCGGACGCCGCGGGAATGCGCCGGGCCCTGCCGCCCGCCCGTGCGCCGGGGACGCGGACACCCGCCGCCACCGCGGCCGCCGCCGACGGCCGCGACCGCTTGGAGCCATCCTGGCACCCCGCCCCGCGCGCCCGCACGCGGGGTCCCCCCTACCGCCGGAGAACGCTCAGGACGCCTGTTCGGCGGTGGGGTCGATGGGCAGCTCGATGACCACGGCGGTGCCCCCGTCGTCGCGCGGCTTGATCTCCAGGTGCCCGCCGAGCTCGGCCACCACCAGCGTGCGCACGATCTGCAGCCCCAGGCTGTTGCTGCCCGCGATGTCGAAGTCGATCGGCAGCCCGCCGCCGTCGTCGGTGACCTCGATGATCAGCCGGCCGACCGCCTCCTCGGCCCCGGGCAGGGCGTCCTCGCGGCGCACCCGCACCTCTATCGCGCCGGGGCCGTAGCTCAGCCCGTGCTCCACCGCGTTCTGCACCAGCTCGGTGAGGACCATCGACAGCGGGGTGGCCACCAGCGCCGAGAGCAGCCCGAAGTGGCCCACCCGGCGCGGCGTCACGTGCGCCTCGGTGGAGGAGACCTCCGCCGCCATCTCGATCACCCGGTCGGCGATGTCGTCGAAGTCGACGATCTCGTCGGGGGTGTGCGAGAGCATCTCGTGCACGATCGCGATCGAGCCGACCCGGCGCACCGCCTCGTCCAGGGCGGCCTGCCCCTCGGTGCTGTCCAGGCGGCGGGACTGCAGCCGCAGCAGCGCCGCCACCGTCTGCAGGTTGTTCTTCACCCGGTGGTGGATCTCCCGGATGGTGGCGTCCTTGGTCATCAGCTCGCGCTCGCGGCGGCGCAGCTCGGTGACGTCGCGCACCATCACCAGGGCGCCGATCCGCACGCCCTCGGTGATCAGCGGGATGGAGCGCAGCTGCACGGTGGAGCCGCGCGCCTCCACCTCCGACTCCTGGGGCACGCGGCCGCCCGCGGTCCAGGTCAGCGACTCGTCCCGGGCGTCCCCGGCGGCGGCCAGGTCCAGGGTGGTGCGGGCCAGCCGGGCGCCCACCAGGTCGGCGGTCAGGCCCAGGCGGCGGTAGGCCGACAGCGCGTTGGGGCTGGCGTAGACGACCTCCCCGTCGCGGTCCAGGCGCAGCAGCCCGTCACCGACCCGCGGGGAGCGCACCATCAGCGGCCCCTGGTCGCTGAAGGGGAAGGCGCCCTCGGCGATCATCTGCGCCAGGTCGCTGGCGCTCTGCAGGTAGGTCAGCTCCAGTCGGCTGGGCGTGCGGGCCGAGCTGAGGTTGGTGCTGCGCTGGATCACCCCGATGAGCTTGCCCTGCCGGCGGACCGGGATGGTCTCCTCGCGCACCGGCACCCCGCCCGACCAGTCCGGGTCGCCCTCGCGGCAGATCCGCTCCTCGTTCCAGGCGCGGTCGATCAGCGCCAGGCGCGCGGCCGTGCGGGTGCGCTCGCCCTCGTCGGCGCCGTCGTCCGCGGGGTCCGGGAGCACCGCCTCCACCAGGTCGTCCTGGAAGGCGGTGGGGCCGGTGGTGGGGCGCATCTGGGAGACGGCGACCCAGCCGGTGCCGTCCCGCAGGCGCACCCACAGCACCAGGTCGGCGAAGGACAGGTCGGCCAGCAGCTGCCAGTCCGAGACCAGGGAGTGCAGCCACTCCAGGTCCGCGGTCTTGAGCGACGTATAGCGTCGGATGAGGTCGCTGAGGTGAGGCACACACAGATCATCCCACGAGTACGGGCATACTCGATGGACGTACTCGACCAGTGGTCCACACCAGTAGGGCCAGGTGCACCGCGACGGCGGGTGGAGGAGAGCAGGCGTGACGGGTCAGCGAACGGTCCGGGAGGACCCCCGGGTCCCCAAGTACTACCAGGTCAAGAAACAGCTCCTGGAGCTGATCGAGACCATGCCGGCGGGCAACCCGGTGCCTCCCGAGCGCGCCCTGGCCGCGCAGTTCGGCACCTCCCGCACCACGGTGCGCCAGGCGCTGACCGAGATGGTGGTCGAGGGGCGGCTGCTGCGCATCCAGGGCAAGGGGACCTTCGTGGCCAAGCCCAAGGTCGCCCAGATGCTCCAGCTGCAGAGCTACACCCAGGAGATGCGCGCCCACGGCCTGCACCCGGCCACCCGCATCCTGGACGTGAGCTACATCAACGCCGACGAGCAGCTGGCCGAGCTGCTGGCGATCCGCTCC
>NZ_ANAD01000148.1 GCF_000341245.1 Nocardiopsis halophila DSM 44494 | reverse complement strand
GGCCCCCCCGCCGCTTCCCCGGCCTGCGCCGCCAGCTGGACCGGTACGCCTCGCTGTACGAGGCCCTGGCCAGCGCCTACGACGTGCGGCTGGCCGAGGCCGAGGCGACCATCGAGACGGTGCTGGCCACCCCGGACGAGGCGCGGCTGCTCGGCGTGGACGTGGGCCTGCCGCTGGTGCTGCACTGCCAGCACAGCTTCGACAACGAGGGCAACCCGGTGGAGTGGGTGCGCTCGCTGTACCGGGGGGACCGCTACAAGTTCGTCACCCGCCTGCGCCCGCCCGAGGAGCGGTAGCCGCCCGCCCCTTGTCCGAGTGCGACCCGGATCACTACGGTGCTATTTGACTCGCGAGTAGGTTTCGCGTTCTCCCGACCGAGTGAGCACCAGGACAGCGAGGCTCCCCCATGGAATCGGCCCCCTTCTCCGGCACCGTCGGCGGCCACGGCGGTGCGCACGCCGTCGCCGCCGCCCTCCACCACGGCGTCGACACGATGTTCACCCTCAGCGGCGGGCACGTGTTCCCCCTCTACGACGCGGCCGTCAAGCCCGAACCCGTGATGCGGCTGCTGGACGTTCGGCACGAGCAGACCGCGGTGTTCGCCGCCGAGGGGGTCGGCAAGCTCACCCGCCGCGCGGGGCTGGCCGTGGTCACCGCGGGCCCGGGGGTCACCAACGCGGTGAGCGGGGTGGCCACCGCCCGGTTCAGCGGCTCACCGCTGGTGCTGATCGGCGGGCGCGCCCCGGACGCGCGCTGGGGCCAGGGGCTGCTCCAGGAGCTGGACCAGCCGCCGCTGTTCGCGACCATCACCAAGCAGGCGCGCACGGTCCACGAGACCGGGTCCATCGCCGCCGCCGTGGACGGCGCCTTCACCGCCGCCAACGGCGCCCACCGCGGCCCGGTCTTCCTCGACGTGCCCATGGACCGCCTCTACGACCAGGCCGAGGCGGAGCCGGCGGGCGGCGCCCCGGCCGCCGACCGATCCCCCGACCCCGGCGAGGTGTCGGCGGTGGCGCGGCTGCTGTCCGAGGCCGAGCGGCCGGTGCTGGTGCTCGGCGGGGACGTGTGGCTGGACGGCGCCGAGGCGGCCGCACTGGAGGCCGCCGAGGAGCTGGGCGTCCCGGTGGTCACCAACGGGCAGGGGCGGGGGCTGCTGCCCGGCGGCCACCGGCTGCTGGCCAACCGGGCGCGCGGCGCCGCCTTCGGCGGGGCCGACCTGGTCGTGGTCGCGGGCACCCCGCTCGACTTCCGCCTGGGCCACGGCCTGTTCGGCGGCAAGGACGGGGCTCCCCCGGCCAAGGTCGCGCACCTGGCCGACGCCGCGGACCAGATCGCCGGGCACCTCGACCTCGCCGCCTCCGCCTCGGGCGACCTGGGCGCGCTGCTGCGCGGCATCGCCGCCGAGGCCAAGCCGCGGCCGGAGGCGCGGGAGTGGGCCGAGCGGATCTCCGGCACCGCGGCCCGCGCCGCAGCCTCCGACGCCGAGGCGCTCGCGAGCACCGCCGACCCGATCCACCCGGCGCGGATCTACGGCGAGCTGAACCGGGTACTGGACGACGATGCGGTGGTGATCGGCGACGGCGGGGACTTCGTGTCCTACGCCGGCAAGTACATCGAGCCCCGGCGCCCGGGCAACTGGATGGACCCGGGCCCCTACGGCTGCCTGGGCACCGGCATGGGCTACGCGATCGCGGCCCGCCTGTCGCGCCCCTCGTCCCAGGTGGTGACGCTCTTCGGGGACGGCGCGGCCGGGTTCTCGCTGATGGACGTGGACACCCTGGTCCGGCACCGGCTGCCGGTGGTGATGGTGTGCGGCAACAACGGCATCTGGGGCCTGGAGAAGGCGCCCATGCAGATGCTGTACGGCTACGACGTGGCCGCCGACCTGTCCCCGCAGACCCGCTACGACGAGGTGGTCCGCGCCCTAGGCGGCGGGGGCGAGCTGGTCACCGACCCCGAGGAGATCGCCCCGGCCCTGCGCCGCGCCTTCGACTCCGGGGTGCCGTACATGGTCAACATCGCCACCGACCCGGACAACGTGTACCCCCGCAAGACGATGGGCGTCTGACCCGGACGCCCCACCGGACCACCGGGCGCGGGACCGAACGTCCGGCCGGCCCCGCGCCCGGTGCGACGCACGGCCCCGGCGGTGTCCCGCCGCCCCGGACCGGCAGGACGGTTTCCCCCTGTCAACGGGCAGGACGCCATCCCGTCCGCTCGACCGGTAGGACGGCGCCCCACCCTCTCGACCGGTAGGGCGGCGCACCCCTCCGCCGGACGGGACGGTCCACCCGGCGGCGGCCCGACGGGCTCCCGGCCCCACCCGATAGGTTCCGTTGCCATGAGCGACATCGCAGAACCGCGCCCTGGAGCGCGCGGCCGGGTGGAGACGACCGTCGCAACGGGCGACACCGCCGCCTCGCTGGGCAGCGGAGACGTGCCGGTGCTGGGCACGCCGCGGGTGCTGGCCCTGGCGGAGGAGGCCACGGTGGCGGCACTGGAGAACGGCCTGGAGGCGGGCCGCACCACGGTCGGCACCCGGATCGCCCTGCGCCACACGGCACCGACCCCGACCGGGGCCCGCGTGCGGGCCGAGGCGGAGCTGACCGAGGTGGACGGCAAGCGCTTGGTCTTCGAGGTGAAAGTGGTCCAGCTGGACCGGAATCCGGCAGGCTCGGACGGCGCCGACGGCCGCACCGTCGCCACGGGCACCATCGAACGCGTCACCGTCGACCGCGAACGCTTCATCACCTCGGCCGAGGGCTAGCACTTCGGGAGGCGAAGAGGCGTGCCGGTTCCCGGGTCTCGGCTGTCGACCGCCCGGCCTCTCGCGGTCCGGGCGAAAGCGGCGACGACGGCACGACGGGTACCCCGCTCCGGCCTGCCGGCCGGGTGCCAGGTCGTCGGGGGCGCAGGGTGGTAGGCGGCGACGAGGCGGCGGGGCGGTTCCCCGGCCCTGCCGGTCGGCCGGCGGGTCGCCGGTGGCCCAGGAACAGCAGCGACGACGGCTCAGCGGGTACCCCGCTCCGGTCTGCTTGCCGGGCGCCGGGCCTCTTTGGTGCAGGGGGAAGGCGGCGGCGAAGGGGTGGGGCGGTTTCCCGGGGCCACAGGTCGGCTGCCGGGCCTCTCGCGGTCCGAGCGGGTGCGGGGGCGGGCCCGGTATCGCGCACCCGCGCCCGCAGCGGCCACCCGGCCCGCGCCGGGCGCCACTTCAACCAGAAAGGCCTTTCTGACCTGGATTAATACGCACCGTCATTGGGCGAGGAGAGCGCAGGCACGCTGATCGACGCCCCATGGCGGTTCCCCGGTGCGATCCCGGCCAGACCAGAACGGGGTTCGGTACCACCGTGCCCGCATTGCCCCTGTTCGTCCACCCGCCGGCGGGGAAGGGGTGGTCGAGGAGGGGCGGGGCATCCGGTCGTGCCGGGCCTCGTAACGGTGTCGGCCCACTTTCGGCTACCCGGAGTGAACGAGAGCGCCACAATCGGGTCCGGGGTGCCAGTAGAAGGGGCGCCGGGGACCGAATCACGTTCTGGTCTGGCCACGGTCGCACACCTGCCCGCCCCGGAGGCCGCTCCGGGCGCGCGCGAGGCCCGAACCCCCTTCCGATCCGGACAAACGGGGCGCCCGGCGGGCCGCCTCCACTGAAACCGGCCCGGAAGGGGCCGTTCTCCATCGCGAGTGGTGGTATCGCCACCCAATTGCACATTGCGTGGCGATACCACCACTCTCGATGCTCAGCCACCGCCTGATACGCCCGGTATGCCCGGAACGCGAAGAGGAAGGGTCCCTCCCAGACGGCAGGCCACCCGGACCGGCCGAACACCGGAGCCCCCACCCGGCGAGCAGCCCTGCCTAGAGCATCGGCCCTTCCATCGCCGCCCGTCTTTCCCGCACCGAAAGGCCCCGCCGCCCGGCAAGCAGGCCGGAGCAGGGCACCAGCCGTCCCGTCGCCGCTGCTGTTCCG
>NZ_ANAD01000147.1 GCF_000341245.1 Nocardiopsis halophila DSM 44494 | reverse complement strand
TCGCTGCCCTCTCCCCTGCACCCCGGCGACCCGCCGCCCGGCAAGCAGGCCGGAGCGGGGTACCCGCCGCTCCGTCGCCGCCGCTTTCACCCGGACCGCGAGAGGCCGGGCGGCCGACAGCCGAGGCCCGGGAACCGACACGCCGCCTCGTCGCTGCCCTCTCCCCTGCACCCCGGCGACCCGGCGCCCGGCAAGCAGCCCGGAGCGGGGTACCCGCCATTCCGCCGCCGCGCAGGTGAGGGAACGGCCGAACACCTCTCCGCCGCCCGTGCCGTTCCTACCAGCGGGCTTCGGGGCGGGTGAGGACGCGGGCGGCGGCCTCGACCACCTTCGGGTCGTACTCTTCGCCGGCGTCCATCCGCAGCCGCTCCAGCACCGCCTCGGTGCGGTCCGGGTCACCCGAGTCGCCCACCAGGTCGTCGAAGGCGTTGGCGACCTTGATGATCCTGCTGCCAAGGGGCGGCGGCCCGTCCCCGCCGTCGCCGCGACAGCCCTCGCACTGGCGGCGCACCAGCTCGGCCACCCCGTCCAGCACCCCGGTCTCGCGGATCACCGCCGAGCCCAGCTCGGCGATGCGCCGCTGCTCGCGCGGGGAGGCCAGCACGGTCGCGCCGCTGGCGATCGGGTCGCGCAGCGACAGCTGGCCGATGTCGTGCATCAGCGCCGCGTACTCCAGCTCGCGCAGCTCCGACTCGCGCATGCCCAGCTCGCAGCCGACCGCCGAGGCCAGGCGGCTCACCCGGCGCGAGTGGCCGGTCTCCACGTACCCGCCGACCTCGGTCACCCGGGACAGCGCGCGCACCGTCTGCAGGTAGGTCAGCCGGATGTCGGCGAAGCGGCGGAAGGCCACCTGGGTGACCAGCAGCGGCGCGGTGAACACCAGCAGCCCCACCAGGCCGGTCACGGTGGTGGCCAGGGCGATCAGGATGCCCGAGGCGCCGATCGCCATGCCGATGGCGAACTGGGCCCGCACCTCGTCGCGGAGCGCCACGGTGAACCGGGTGCGCAGCCGTTCGGCGCGGATCGCCGCCGCCAGCGCGGCGTCCACCGTCCAGGCCCCGATGACCAGTCCGGCCGTCACCCCCAGCACCGCGCCCCAGTCGCCCGGCGACGGGGCGAGCACGTCGGCGAAGGGCCGGAACACCGCCCCCACCGCCATCGGCGCCAGGAAGCGCCGGGACAGGTCGCTCCAGCGCGGTCCGCGCCCCACCGCCAGGNCCCCCCAGCCCCAGCGCCACCACCGCGCCGACCTGTTCGGCCGAGTGGTGCACGGTGGCGCCGCCGACGTCGGTGAGCAGCGCGTACCCGATGGCGCCGGCCGAGGCGATCGGGGCCACCTCGCGGTGGCCGGGCAGGGTGATGCGGGCGATCTCGCCCACCGCGATGAGCACGCCGAAGGCCAGTGCGGCGTGCGGCTCGACGAACCCCTCGGCCAGGGTCCACACCACCGCGCCCGCGGCGCACACGCACGCCGCCGCGATGAGCCAGAACCGGGTGTGGTCGATGCGCGGCGGAACCGTCCCCCGCCCCGCGGACGGGGCCGCCGCCAGCCCGGTCGCCGTCACCGGTCCGCCTCCCCCGCCACGCGCAGCGGAACGCTCGGGTCGTCGTGGTCCTGCTTGGCGACCTCGGCGGCGTCGTCGTCGGGCGGCTCCACCGCGTCGGGCGCCTGCCAGCCGTCGCGGTCCACGGCGGTGATGAGCGCGTCGACCATCCGCGGGTCGAACTGGGGGCCGGCGCAGCGCCGCAGCTCGGCCACGGCCTCCTCGATGGAGCGCGCCTTGCGGTAGGAGCGGGTGGAGGTCATGCAGTCGAAGGCGTCGGCGACCGAGATGATCCGCGCGAACTCGGGGATCTCCTCGCCGCCCAGGCCCATGGGGTAGCCGCGGCCGTCCATCCGCTCGTGGTGGTGCATGATCCCGGCGAGGGCCTCGTCGAGGAAGCCGATCTCGCGGACGATCTCGTAGCCGCGCATGGGGTGCAGCTGGATGGCGGCGAACTCCTCCTCGGTCAGCTTCCCCGACTTCTGCAGCACCTTGGTGGGCACGCCCAGCTTGCCGACGTCGTGCAGCATCCCCGCGTAGCGGATGGTGTGCACCCGTTCGGCGTTGAGGCCCAGCTCGCAGGCGATCATCGCCGAGGCCTTGGAGACCCGCATGCAGTGGCCGCGCGTGTAGTAGTCCTTGGTCTCCACCGCCTGGGCGAGGGTGGCCAGGGTGGCGTCGTGCGCCCGCTGCTCGGCCATGTACTGGTCGAAGGCCCAGCGCGCGATGAACAGCGGGAGCAGCACCAGCAGCACCGCGAACGGCCCGACCAGGCCCCAGATGGCGGCGATGAGCAGTCCGAGCATGCCGTAGCCCAGCGACGACAGCTCGAGGGTGGCCATGGGGCGCCAGCGCAGGCGCTTAGGGCGCTGGATGTCCAGGACGCCGAGCGCGCGCATGAGCCCGACGATGAGCGCGCCGTTGACCGCGTTGTGCACCAGGATGGCGCCGACGTAGGGCAGCACGATCCAGGGGAAGTCGTCCCGGCCGGGCACCCCCATCCTGCCGCCGAGCAGGAGGAAGGCGTGTCCGGCCGCGTACCCGGCCAGGGCGAACTGGGCGCCGTTGAAGAGCCGCTTGACCAGGTTCTGCCGGCGGAAGACGACCAGCATGGAGCACAGCCCCACCACGGCCGCCCCGACCGGTCCGACGAGGACGACGGCGGCCAGGGAGGCGGACGAGCTGGGCGAGATGCCCGCCCGTCCGCCGTCCCCGCCGCTGTCGACCATGGTGCTGATCGACTCGGCGACCACGAACAGCACCGCCAGCAGGAGCAGCGTGGCCGGGTCGATCCCCCCGTAGGGTCCGGCGGCCAGTACCCCGAGGGCACCCAGGGCGACGAGGCAGACGTACAACCGCGCCGCAACCGGAAGCGACCGCAATTCCCGGTACCTCCCACCCCATTGCCGACCGAACCGTCATGATTTCATCGTTACCGTTCTACCACCAGGACCAGCCGTTGACATGGCCGAACAGCCACGTGGCCGCGAGCAGCACCTCGTGCGCGACGGCGAACAGACCCGCCATGGAAATCCCCCTCCTGCGTCGACCGCCCGCCGGCCCCATCGCCCGCCCCTCCCCGACCCCGGACACGGCACCGGCTAGCGAATTCAACCCCTTACGGTCGATATGGCGCCCAGTTTAACGGCCCCCACTCGCCCCCCGATTTCCCCAGACCGAACCGTGAGCCAACCGTAAGCATCCGACGCCCCGGCCATTTCAGAATGTGAAACTACGAATCCGATTCGGACAATCGGCGGCCACGGAAAGTAATTGCCCCCAGCAAGGAGGGAAGCCGCGAAAACCCCGCCCACCACACCGATGCCGCCCCCTCTGCGACCACCACCCACCTGCACTCACTACGGAGCGTCACGCAACGTCTCTCCACGTGGCGCAATAGGGTCGGGCACACCCCTCCGCCCCCTGGGAGAGAAAATCCGTTCCGCACTCGGGCGTGTCGACCACTGGCACCGACCATTCTGCCCGCGTTCTCCTCTTTTGCGAGGTTCGGGAGTCATGGCCGAAAATACGATTACCCCGCCCTCTTCGACCGTCTTGCCGTAGGGCGCGCGAATACACACTCATCGGCGCCGAAATCCCGCCCCCGCCGAGAGCGCGGCACCGGGCGCGGAACCGGCCGCCGGACCGGACCCGGGGGCGGCACACGCAGACGCGGCGCACTGCGCTCCAGGGCCCCACAGGGCTCTACGCTCCGCCGCTCCGCGGTCGTGTCCGCTGGAGTGGTGGAACTGTCGGCCGCGTCCTTGTCAGCGGTGCGACCGCTGCAGCGCGATCGGGGC
>NZ_ANAD01000146.1 GCF_000341245.1 Nocardiopsis halophila DSM 44494 | reverse complement strand
GGGGCACCTGCCCATCCGTCGCCGCCCTCTGCCTGGACCGCGAGAGGCCCGGCGGGACACCATCCGCTCCGCACTCCGGGGCGCGGCGCACCCGTAGGCCCCCGCCCCTTCACCCCGCCCATGCGCCCCGCGCACCCGCTCCGCACACGACGAAGGGCGGCGCCCCACCGGGCGCCGCCCCACTCCATCCGCTCGGGGCCGCCTACTCGGCGGCGCCCTCCCGGTACTGCATGTCCACGCGGGCCGCCTCGATCCGGGTCAGCACCTTGCCCCGCAGGTCGCCGGGGACGGGGTCGCACCCGCAGTGCTTGGCCACCAGCTTCTTGACGGCCTCCTCAAGGCCGTACTCCTCCAGGCACGGGCGGCACTCGTCCAGGTGCCGCCGGATCTCGTCGCAGCCGGCGTCGGCGAGCTCCCCGTCGATGTAGACGTACAGCCGCTCCAGGACCTCGCTGCACGGGGTCTCGTGCTCTCCACCGCAGCCGCTCATCGCCGTTCCTCCCGCGTCGCCCCGTCGTTGCGCGCCCCCGAGGCCACCGACTCGCGGCCCGGCTCCCCGCCGGAGAGGAAGCCCCGGTCGACGGCGTACTCCTCCAGAAGCGTTCTGAGCTGCCTGCGGCCCCGGTGGAGCCGCGACATGACCGTCCCGATGGGGGTGTCCATGATCTCGGCGACCTCCTTGTAGGCGAAGCCCTCCACATCGGCGAGGTACACCGCGATCCGGAAGTCCTCCGGCAGCTCCTGCAGCGCGCGCTTGACGTCGCTGTCGGGAAGGTGTTCGAGCGCCTCGGCCTCGGCGGACTTCAGCCCCGAGGAGGAGTGCGAGGCGGCCTGTGCGAGCTGCCAGTCCTCGACGTCCTCGGTACCGGCCTGCTTCGGCTCACGCTGCTTCTTGCGGTAGGAGTTGATGAAGGTGTTGGTGAGGATGCGATACAGCCACGCCTTGAGGTTCGTCCCCTCCTTGAACTGGTGGAACGACCCGAAGGCCTTGGCGAAGGTCTCCTGGACGAGGTCCTCGGCGTCCGAGGGGTTGCGGGTCATCCGCAGCGCGGCCGAGTACAGCTGGTCCAAATACGGGAGCACGTCCCGCTCGAACCGAGCCCCCCGCTCGTCGAGTGTCTCCTGGCCCTGACTCAAGCCCGCCTGCCTCCTTGTACCGGTCCGCCGTGGGGTGACCATCGTCGCCTCACGATACGACGCGGTGGGAGCGGGGCGCACGCTTGGGCCGGATGGCCGTGTGGCGGTCTCCCGTTCGAGGACGCCGCAGGTGCCCGTTGCCGCCATGGACGCTTCTGACCTCCCTCGTTGCCTCCGGACGCGTGGACGGGGGCGCTCCGCGCGCTCCGGGTCGGCGTTCGGGTCCGTGGTGCGGGTGCGTGATGGAGGTGCAAACAACGGCCAGCCCCTGCTGATTCCGCCGAACGGAATCGCATGCGATTCCGCGCACACCATTCGCGCCGTCCCGGGCCCGCTCCGCGGCCGACGGGCGTACGCTCGCCTCATGCGTGCAAAAGGCCCGCGCAGCACGCGCTCCCGCAGGTGATGCGGGCGCAGGCGCGGGTAGGAACCTGTGCAGACGACGTGGGAGAGGAGTGTCGTGCGCCCGTCCTCTGGTTTCGCGGCCCGAACCCCGGCGTCCTCATGGACCGGCGCCCCCGCCGACGCCCTTCCTGAGGAGCCGACGCGCTCCCCTGCGGAGCAGTTCGCCGGATCCGATCCGCTATCGGCGTATTGGCGCTTCTACTGGGCGGTCGCCGGGGCGCAGCTCGCCCGGTGGCTGCCCGCCGCGCCCTCGCGCCTGCTCGACCTGTCCGCCCCCGAGTTCCGCGGCGCCCCCCGGGCCGTGGCCGCCGGGCACGACGTGGTCACCCTGCTGCCCAGCGCCGACCAGGCGCCCAAGCCCTCGCTGTCGCTGGTCAACGGGCACGCACCGGCACCGCGCCCGGGGCGCGCCCCGGGGCGGATGCGGCCGGTGGTGGGCGACCCGGCAGCGCTGCTGGGCTTCGCCTCCGAGGGCTTCGACGGGGTCATCGCCGACAACAGGGTGCTCTCCCGCCAGCTGGCCACAGAGGAGGCGCTGGGCGAGATCGCCCGGGTGCTGCGGCCCGGAGGCCGCGCACTGCTGTGCGTGGACTCGGTGGTGCTGGGGATGGCGCTCCTCGCCGAGCAGGACTGCTGGCCCGAGCTGAGCTTCGCCCCCTCGGCCGATGTGCTGCTGGTGCCCTGGCCGGACGGGTCCATCACCCGCTGCTTCACCGCCGAGCAGCTCACCGAGATGCTGTCGGGGGCCGGGCTGGAGACCGAGTGGATCCGCCCGCGCACCGTGCTGTCGGCCTCGACGGTCGAGGTCATGATGGAGCGCGACCCGCGGGCGCTGGGACGGCTGGTCGAGATGGAGCTCCACGCCGAGGAGTCCGACGACTACGTCGGCGTGCACCTGCTGGCGAGCGCCCGCAAGCCGGAGTAGGGCCGCCCCTGCCGACGGGGATCGCATCCCTGGGGATCGCACCGTCGGGGCGCCCCTGGAGGGCTGTCCGGGAAGCGCGGGGACCGCCGGCGGCCCTTCTCCCGGATGGGGCCCGTGAGCGGGGCACCGGCCGACCCGCAGCCGCCCGTTCCGGTGGCCGCCCGCACGCCCCGTGCCCGGCAGTGCTGCCGGAAAGGCCGCGGACCTCACCCGTCGTCGTGCGTCGTCGCCCGGCCCCGGAGGCTCGCCCCGGTGGCCGGGCCCGGCGGGCGGCAAGGCGGCACCGTGCCCTGCGCACCCGCCGTGTGCCGTTCACCCCGGTGCGGGGATGAGCCGTCCCCGCACCGGGGCGGCCGTCAGTCGGCCACCGGCAGGTAGACGCGCTTGCCCTGGTCGGCGAACTCGGCGGACTTGTCGGCCATGCCCTTCTCGATGGCCTCCACCGTGGACAGGCCGTTCTCCTCGGCGTAGCGGCGCACGTCCTGGGTGATCTTCATCGAGCAGAACTTCGGCCCGCACATGGAGCAGAAGTGCGCCGTCTTCGCGGGCTCGGCGGGCAGCGTCTCGTCGTGGTAGGCCTGCGCCGTCTCCGGGTCCAGGGCCAGGTGGAACTGGTCCTGCCAGCGGAACTCGAAGCGGGCCTGGGACAGGGCGTCGTCCCACTCCTGGGCCCTCGGGTGGCCCTTGGCCAGGTCGGCGGAGTGGGCGGCCAGCTTGTAGGTGATCACTCCGGTCTTGACGTCGTCCCGGTTGGGCAGGCCCAAGTGCTCCTTCGGGGTGACGTAGCACAGCATCGCGGTGCCGTGCCAGCCGATCTGGGCCGCCCCGATCGCCGAGGTGATGTGGTCGTAGCCGGGGGCGACGTCGGTGGCCAGCGGGCCCAGGGTGTAGAAGGGGGCCTCGCCGCAGAGCTCCTCCTCCAGGCGCACGTTCTCGGCGATCTTGTGCATCGGCACGTGGCCGGGGCCCTCGATCATCACCTGCACGTCGTGGGCGCGGGCGATGTGCGTCAGCTCGCCGAGGGTGCGCAGCTCGGCGAACTGCGCCTCGTCGTTGGCGTCGGCGATGGAGCCCGGGCGCAGGCCGTCGCCCAGCGAGAAGGTGATGTCGTAGGCCCGCAGGATCTCGCAGAGCTCTTCGTAGTGGGTGTAGAGGAAGCTCTCCTTGTGGTGGGCCAGGCACCAGGCGGCCATGATGGAGCCGCCGCGCGAGACGATGCCGGTGGTGCGGCGGGCGGTCAGCGGCACGTACCGCAGCAGCACGCCGGCGTGCACCGTCATGTAGTCCACGCCCTGCTCGGCCTGCTCGATGACGGTGTCGCGGTAGATCTCCCAGCTCAGCTTGGCCGGGTCGCCGTCGACCTTCTCCAGGGCCTGGTAGATGGGCACGGTGCCGATGGGCACCGGGGAGTTGCGCAGGATGCGCTCGCGGGTCTCGTGGATCCGCTTGCCGGTGGACAGGTCCATCACGGTGTCGGCGCCCCAGCGGGTGGCCCACACCATCTTCTCCACCTCCTCGGCGACCGAGGAGGTCACCGCGGAGTTGCCGATGTTGGCGTTGATCTTGACCAGGAAGTTCTTGCCGATGATCATCGGCTCGGACTCGGGGTGGCAGCGGTTGACGGGGATCACCGCCCGGCCGATCGCCACCTCGGAGCGGACGAACTCGGGGTCCAGGCCCTCCCGGGCGGCGATGAAGCGCATCTCGGGGGTGATCGTCCCGGCCTTGGCGTAGGCCAGCTGGGTGACCGCCCCGTTGAGCGGCTCGCGCGCGGCGATCCAGTCGGCGCGCGCCGGGGCCAGGCCGGCGTGCACGTCGATGTCGGCGTCGTCGTCGGTGTAGGGGCCGGAGGTGTCGTACAGGTCGAAGTGGGTGCCGTTGCTGAGACCGACCCTGCGCTGGGGAACGCGCAGCACCGACCCGCCATCGGGGTCGGGGACCTCCTGGTAGACCTTCTTCGAGCCCTTGATGGGCCCGGTGGTCACGGAGTGTCGGACGTCACGGTCGTCGAGCGCCGTCAAGGCACGCCTCCCTACGTCGGAATTACCCGAACAGGTTCTGCGGTCGGCGACACCGCCGCCTTCTGGAGGCAGCCGCCCTCTCAGCCCGCCAAGGCGCGAGCTCCCGCGTGTTTGCGATTGTCCAATCACGCACCGTCGTCACGGTGCACCGCGCGTGAAGTAGCGCGGCGATCATATGACCGCAGCCACCTTAACCAGGCGGCGGCGCCCCGATCCACCCCCGGGGCCCGGCGGTGTCCCGGTCCGGCCCCGGCCCGGGAGCCGTCAGAAGAGCGTCTCCTCCTCGCCCGCGGCGTCGGAGGACGGCGGTTCCAGCAGCTCAGGGCCGTTGTTCTTGATGCTGTTGACGGCGGTGGAGACCTCGCGCACCGTGAAGTCGGCGACCGGGGTGGAGGCCATGACGCGCTGGACGTCGGCCAACCCGGCGGCCGGGTCGAGCCAGGAGGCCCACTCCCGGCGGGGGACGACGACCGGCATGCGCTCGTGGACCTCCTCCAGGCCGCCGGCGGCCTGGGTGGTGACGACGGTGCAGCTCCAGACCCAGGCGGCGGGGTCCTCCTCGGGGACCTCGGGGTCGCGCCAGCGCTCGAAGAGGCCGGCCAGGGCCAGCGGCTCACCGTCGGCGTAGGCCACGGAGAAGGGCCTCTTCTTCGAGGAGGACTTGCGGCGCTTGTGGCCGGGGTCGGTGGCGGGGGACGTGCCGGGCTCGAAGGTGCCGGGGGCGGCGTCGGGGAGCAGCTGCCACTCGTAGTAGGCGTCGGCGGGCAGCAGGCAGCGGCGCCGGGCGAGAGCGGAGCGGAAGGCGGGCTTGTCGGCCACGGTCTCGCTGCGGGCGTTGATCATCTTGAAGCCGACGTTGGCGTCCTTGGCCCAGGAGGGGACCAGGCCCCAGCGGAAGGAGGCCAGACTCCGCGGACCGGGCGGGACCCCTTGCGCGGCCTCGTTGGGCGGGGTTCCCAGGACGGCGTAGACGTGTTTGCCCGGGGAGATGTTGTAGTCCGGCTGAAGCTCTTCGAGGGGAGGCCGGGAACGGGGATCGCTCGGTCCCGAGGGGTCGGGAGCCTCGGCGAAGTCGAAGGCGAGCTGGAGCTCGTGGGCGTTCCTGGCCCTGGCGAAACGTCCGCACATGAGGACAAGTCTGGCACTGCCCGGGAGGAATCCGCGCGGCCCCGGCCGAGACCGGGACCGCGGGGCGTCAGAGCTCCCCGTCGCAGACGCCGACCAGGAAGGCCACCCAGGCACCGGGCGTGTACTCGATGTGGCCGAGGTGCTTGTTCTGGGTGTCACGCACTCGGACGATCTCCGCTTCAGCCACCTCGACACAACTCCCCGACGAGCCACTGTAGCTGCTCTTGTGCCACGCGGCTTTGTCGCATGTCATTGGAACGCCATCCTCGCCTTCATTATCTGATCCAACGCATCAGTGCTCGGAAGAGCAGCCGCCTGGAGAGCACCGAAGACTATCTCGCAGTGCCGAAGCTTCTCAGGTTCGGTGTCGTCGATGATCTTCTCACCGGTCATGTACTCCGCCGACGCGAGCGTCGTCCGGTCGGGAAAGCGATAAAGCCTGAAGGGGCCGTCCCTGCCAGGAGCGGCAGGCGCGTCCGCGGGGAGTACCTGGAGGTAGATCTTCTCGTCTTCGACCAGCGCCGAGAGCCGATCGAGCTGTTCGATCATGCACTCCCTCGGCCCCACTGGGCTGGTGAGCACACTGGAACTGATCACGAACCACAGAAGGGGGCGATCGTCATCCTCCAGCAGGCCCCAACGGACGACGCGCGCCTCGATCATTCGCTCTAGTTCAGCCGACCGACCCCACGGTCTTGAGGCGCGGAACAGCGACCGAGCATAAGCCCTGTTCTGGAGAAGTCCAGGGATGAGAAGCGGCTGGAACTCTCGGATCTCCGAAGCCTCACGTTCCAATTCAGGGACCCGATAGAACCAATCCGGCAGCCTGTCCGGACTGTTCATCCGAGTCCATATGCGGACCACCTCGTTCCCGGCTTCCAGGAACTCGTCAAGATTCACCGCGTGTTCCCGCAGGCAGAACCGCTTCCCTCGCTCAATCGAGGAGTACATGGTCGGTGAGAGCCCGACGGATTTCGCTGTGGCTACTCCGGTCTTCCCCCTGCGCTCCCGGATCCTTCGAAGCGAATCTCCGAACGTCACCCACTCGGGTTTGGACTTTCGGTCCACGGCAACCTCCCCCACCAACCCGGTTCAAGTATGCACCGCACTACTCCAGGATGTACACCAGATTCACCAAACCCGCACCAATATTGGCTACTCGGTGAAAGCGCTGGTGTTCGGCGGGAGACGCCCCCATCGTGATCCGGAGAGACACAAGGACTCCACCGGCCCTGCACACGCGGTGCAGGAGATGGTGGAGACAGCAAAGACCCCCGCGACGGTTGCACCCGTCCGGGGGCGTGGCCACCAGCTGCACAGGAGCTGACGACGCATGGACACTATCCGCCGCGACCGTCCCCGCGCACCCCGTGTGCGGCGCTACGTCCCGGCCTTCGAGGCCGCCCGCGCGATCACCGCCGTCCACCGCGCCCGCGACCTGCACCGGGTCCTGGCCGCCCTCCGAGGAGGCCTGCTGTGACCGGCGAGCGCGACCCCCTCCTGGACCTCCTGCGCGCCCACTACGGCCACCGCTGGGCCATCCGCCGCACCGACACCCTCTGGATCGCCACCGCCCGCGACCGCGACGCCGACCACGCGCCCACCCTCGTCCACCCCGACATCGGCCGCTTCCTGACCGAACTCGACGACCCGCCCCCGCGCGCCGGCCGCCCCTACCGGTCCCTCCTCGACACCGACCACTTCACCCGCCGCGCCCACGACCTCGCCGACGGCGTCCACCTCTACGACGACCACGGACCTGAAACCGCCCCCGGCGACGATGAGGAGCCCCCGAACACGCGGCGGTGACCGCACTCGGCTCAGGGCCTTCTGTGAACCAGCGGATTCCCCGGTTTCCTCGGCCATTCCCACCTGCCGGAAGTCCGCCATGGAAACTTCCGCGAAGACACGTTCGCGTTTCCGTATTTCCGCAGGTCAGAGCGAACGTGAGACGTGTGTTCGCGTTTGCCTTCCGCCCTTTCCCGGGCCAGAATCAAGACCCTTCCGAGCCGAGCACCCCCGAACGGGGGCCCATCGCCGTGCCGAGAAGCGGGCACGGGCCTGCTCCCATCCGAACCGAGCCACCCCTTGAGGAGGGGCCATGATCCATGCCCGAAAACTGACGAGGACCTTCGCGCAGAAGCGCGGAAGGCCGGGGGTCGAGGCGGTCCGCGGCCTCGACCTGGACGTGGAGGCCGGAACGCTGCTGGCCTTCCTCGGGCCGAACGGCGCGGGCAAGTCCACCACGCTGCGCATGCTCACCACCCTGCTCCCGCCGACGTCGGGGGCGGCGACCGTCGCCGGATGCGACATCGCGGACGACCCGGCGGGTGTGCGCCGGCGCATCGGCTACGTGAGCCAGAAGAACGCCGCCTCCGACCACCACCGGGTCCGCGACGAACTGGTGGCGCAGGGCAAGGCGTACGGAATGACCCGTGCACGGGCCAAGGAGCGCGCCGACGAGCTACTGGACCGCCTGGAGCTCCGGGAGTTCGCGGACCGCACCCCCACGACGCTCTCCGGCGGGCAGCGGCGGCGGGTGGACGTCGCGCTGGGGCTGGTGCACGAGCCCGAACTGCTGTTCCTGGACGAGCCCTCCACCGGGCTGGACCCGCACAGCCGGGCCGAGGTCTGGGAGTTCGTCCTGCGCCTGCGCGAGGAGAGCGGGATGACGCTCTTCCTGACCACGCACTACCTGGAGGAGGCCGACAGCATGGCCGAGCGGGTGGTGATCGTCGACCGGGGCCGGACCATCGCCGACGGCACCGCCGACGGCCTCAAGGCGGACATGGCCGGCGACCGGATCGAACTGACGCTGCGGGAGGCGGCCGACGCCGCCTGCGCGGCCGAGATCGCCGCCCGGTTCGCCGGCTCCGCCGCCCCCTCCCCCTCCGGCCCCGCCGGCACCGGCCTGGCCGTCGCGGTCCCGAACGCGGACGCGGCGATGCCGGAACTGCTCGGCGCCCTGGACGTGGCGGGGGG
>NZ_ANAD01000145.1 GCF_000341245.1 Nocardiopsis halophila DSM 44494 | reverse complement strand
CCCCCCCCCCCCCCCCCGCCCCCGCCGGCACCGGCCTGGCCGTCGCGGTCCCGAACGCGGACGCGGCGATGCCGGAACTGCTCGGCGCCCTGGACGTGGCGGGGGTGAAGGTCGCCGCCGCGCGCGGGGTGCGGCCGACGCTGGACGACGTGTTCCTGGCCCTGACCGGCCGGAGCCTGAACGAAGAGGAGACCGCCTGATGGCCGCACCGTCCCTGTCCGCCACGACCGCCGCCGGCTCCGGGCCCGCCCGCCCTGCCGCCGCCTCCTTCGTCCGGGACGTGGCGACCGTCTACACCCGGGAGGTCACGCCGTCGGTGCGGGACCCGCTCGGGATGCTGTTCACGATGGGGCAGCCGCTGCTACTGCTCTTCTTCTTCGGCCCGCTGCTGGGAGGCGTCGGCGCGGGAGGAGGCGCGGCCGGGGGCTCGTGGCAGTGGTTCGTCCCCGGGGTGCTGGTGATGCTGTGCCTGTTCGGGCCGATGATGGCCGGCTACAACCTGCTCGTGGAGCTGCTGGGCGGCGCGATGGAGCGCATGCTGGTGAGCCCGCTGAACCGCACGGCGATGCTGATCGGAAGGGCCCTCAAAGAGTTCTCGGTGCTGCTGGTGCAAGCGGTGCTGATCGTCCTGCTGGCGATCCCGCTGGGCTTCGAGCTGTACCCGCTGGGCGTGCTGGCGGGACTGCTGCTGCTCGCGGTGTTCGGGGTGGGGCTGGGGGCGCTGTCGTTCCTGCTGGCGATGGTGTCGGCCCCGAGCGGTGAGCTGTTCTACGGGGTGACGCAGCTGGCGGTGTTCCCGCTGATGCTGCTGTCGGGGGTGCTGCTGCCGATGGACTTCGGCCCGCAGTGGCTCCAGACCGTGGCCGCGGTCAACCCGGTCACCCACATCGCCGAAGCGATGCGGACCCTGTTCGCGGGGTCGTTCACCGACCCGGCGATCGGCTGGGGCGCCCTGTCGGCGGCCGCCGTCGCAGCACTGGGCCTGACCTTCGGCACCCGCGCCATGCGACGAGGCGTCGGGGTCTGACCGGCTCACCCCTGAACGCGGCCCCGGACACGCTCCTCCTGGAACCGGGGCCGCTCCCCGTGCGATGGTCGGCGGGTGCGATGGACATCCGAACGGGCCCGCACGGCGTTCATCGAGAGCCGGGTGGCGCGGCTGGCCACGGTCTCGGCCGACGGACAGCCGCACTGCGTCCCCGTGACGTTCGCGGTCGAGGGGGACACCGCGGCGATCGCGATCGACCACAAGCCCAAGTCGACGATGCGTTTGAAGCGCCTGTCCAACATCGAACAGAACCCCAAGGTCTGCCTGCTCGCCGACGAGTACTCGGACGAGTGGAGCCGGCTCTGGTGGGCGAGGGCTGACGGGACGGCGTATGTCGTCCACGAGGGCGAACCGAGGGACCGCGCTCTGGCACAGCTGCTCGACCGCTACCGCGAGTACCGGGCCGCCCCTCCGACCGGCCCCGTGATCCTGATCGAGGTCTTCCGGTGGTCCGGCTGGA
This sequence comes from Nocardiopsis halophila DSM 44494, assembly GCF_000341245.1. Taxonomy (GTDB): domain Bacteria; phylum Actinomycetota; class Actinomycetes; order Streptosporangiales; family Streptosporangiaceae; genus Nocardiopsis_A; species Nocardiopsis_A halophila. The sequence continues at coordinate 6,180 of NZ_ANAD01000145.1, read as the reverse complement.
GCGCGACGTGAGTCCGCAATGAGGGCGCCTTCACGGCCGTACTCTGCCCGGGGCCATCCGTTGACGGTCAGTCGCCATGCCCCGCGCTCGTCTCCGCGACGAACGTGCCCTTGCCCCGCACCGTCACGGTGAGCCCCTGGTCGTTCACGAGCTTCACCGCCGCCCTCGCCGTCGGCCGGGAGACGGAGAACTCCTCGCACAGCGCGGCCTCCGAGGGGATCCGGCGCCGGGGTTCGTAGGTCCGATCGGCGATGCGGGCCGCCACGACGGCCGCGATCTGTTCGTACAGCGGCTCCCGCCCCCTCGAGATCGATCTCCATAGGACGACGTTATTCACCTCCAGACGCCCCTTAACGGGACATGACGTCAGGTGACAGGTCCTGACAAGCGGGCTTGGTTGAGGGACGCCCCCGACCGGCGGGAGAGCCTGGGAGACGTCGCACCCGACGGTTCTCCACAGCCCCGCACGGGGGCGCCCCCTCCTTCAGCATCACGGCTAACCTGTGACCACCTGCTTCCCTCCGGAAGGGGAAACCCCGATGCCCAGCATCGAACAGCGGCTCACCAACCTCGAAGCCGCTTTCATCGAACGCTCCGTGGACAAGCGGAGCATTCAGGCACAGCAGCTCAACACCGACCACCGGATCAACTCCCTCGCGGACGCCTTCATGGAGCACCGCCGCGAGACCCGCGAGGGGTTCCGCCAGATCGGCCTCCGGTTCGACGCGGTCGAAGGCCGCCTCGACAGCCTCGAATCCGGACAGGCCGAACTCCAGAGCGAGGTGCACACTCTGAAGGGCGACGTGGCCACGCTCAAGGGCGACGTGGCCACGCTCAAGACCGACGTGAGCGCTCTGAAGGACGACGTCAGCACTCTCAAGACCGGGATGTCCCATCTCCAAGACCTGGTCACGCGCATCGCCGACAAGCTCGACGCCTGACGGTGCACCGACGGCCCCGCCCCCGGGCGGGGCCGTTCACGTGTCCGCGCACCAAGGGTCCGTATTGCATACTCCCACGGGCGACGAAGAGGCACTGGGAGCAGCTGGACCGGCTGCGGGAGCGAGCCGAGGAGGCGTTCTGACCTCGGCGGACTGCTCCCGGCGCGTCTCCCGGGGAATGTCGCCCCCGCCGCCTAGCATCCGGGCACGAGTCCACCGCTGACGGAGGAGAACCTGTCATGACGACGGAACCCATGGTCAACGGGCCGTGCTGGGTCGAGCTGGGGGCGCAGGACACCGCCCGGGAAGGGGACTTCTACGCGCAGGTGTTCGGGTGGGACCTGGCCACCGACCCCCGCCCCGAGGCCGGCGGGTACACGATCGCCTCGCTCGGCGGGCGCCGCGTCGCCGCCGTCACCCCGCTGTACGGGGAGGACCAGCCGGTCGCCTGGAACGTCTCCTTCCGGGTGGCCGACGTCGACACGGCCCTGGAGACCGTCCGGGACGCCGGCGGGTCGGTCCTGTTCGGCCCCCTCGACGTCTTCGAGGAAGGCCGCTTCGCCGTCGCCGTGGACCCCACCGGCGCCGCCTTCCAGCTCTGGCAGCCCAGGGACTTCACCGGGGCCGAGGCCATGGGCGAGCCCGGCACGCTCTGCTGGGTCGACCTGCACACCCGCGACGTCGACGCCGCCTCCGCCTTCTACTCCCGCCTCTTCGGCTGGGACCTCGCCGAGGGCTCCGGCTACCGGGTCCTCAGCCTGGACGGCACCGGGTTCGGCGGCGTCTTCGACCAAGAAGGCGACGAGGGCTACCCGCAGGACATCCCTCCCCACTGGATCCCCTACTTCGCCACCACCGACGTGGAGGGGACCGTCGCCGCCGCGAACAAGGCGGGCGGCACGACCGTCATGGGCCCGATGGTCCTCGGGGGGTTCACCATCGCCGCCATCGTCGACCCCGAAGGGGCCGGCTTCCAGCTGCTCGAAGTGCCGGACGGTTCCTGAGCGAGGCGGGCGGCGGCCGGGGCACCGAGAGAACGCCGAGAGCACGNCGGGCGCCCCCGCCGGTCATCGGCGGGCGCCGCGCAGCGCCTCGTGACGCGCGATGAAGTCGTCGACCGGCCAGCGGGCCACCCAGCGGGCGACGACGTCCAGCGGCACGCCGTCCAGCCCCTTGAAGCGCACGCACGCCTTGCCCATGTCCAGGCGCTTGCCCGTCGCCAGCCACTCCTCCCGGAACTCCTCCTGCTCGGGCCCGTAGACCCCCATCAGGTACAGCGCGTTGTGGTTCTTCTGGGCGGCCAGTCCCGCGTAGCCCAGCGGACGGCCGTTGTAGGTCTTCGGGTAGCGCTCCAGGGGGACGTGGTAGCCGATCATCCCGAAGTCCATGCCCTCCTCGTACCCCTCGGGCAGGTTGTCGAGGACGGTGCGCCGCACCTCGGCCAGCACCGCCCTGCGTTCCTCCGGGAGTTCGGCGAGGTACTCCTCGGGGGTCGCCGCATCGCTCGTGGCCATGCCGCCGATCCTAGGCGGGCCCCGGCGCCCGGCCGAGGGGGCGCGCGGGCGGCCGGGGCCCGTCCGCATGGCGTCCGAAGCGGCCGGGGCGGCCGCTCCGGTCACCGTGCTAGGGGAGGTTGGTCCACTGGTGGGAGGAGATGTTGTTGTTGAGCGCCTGCCCGGAGCCCGCGCCCGTGTTGGCGTCGAAGTCCCACTTGTTCAGGTTGTTCAGGACGACGCCGTTGTAGACGCCCCGGCGCGCGCCGGAGTGGTTGAGGCCCCAGTAGACCCAGACGTCGTCGTAGCTGCCCGGGTAGCCGTTGTTCCACAGCGACGAGACGCGGTTGCGGCAGTCGCCCCAGTTCTTGGCGTTGCCCGCCCACGCGTCGCACCAGCCGGTCCGGTTGTAGCCGGTGTAGACGTGCAGCTTGCCGTCGGCCTGCGCCTCGGCCTGGGCCGGCGCGGCCTGGGGCACCGCCTCCTCGGCCTGGGCGGCGGGGGCGGACAGGAGGGTCGCCGCGGCGACCGCGCCGGTCACGGCGAGCATGCGCTTGATGGCCATCGTTCTCTCCTTCGCGTGTTCCTCTGCCGGCCTGTCGGCCGGTCCCTCTGACGGCCGGGGCGGATGCGCGCCCGGCTCACGCCTGCCCGGAGCCCTCCTCCGATTCGCCGGTCACGGAGCGGGCCCGCGGCAGGGCGTCCAACTGCAGCCGGCGCCGCTCCTCCACGGCGGAGCGGTGCTCGCGCCGGAGCTCGTCGCCGTACTGCCGGTCCAGTTCGTCGGCCGTGTCCCCCAGGCCGGTCTCCTGGGCGCACTCGGCCTCGGCGACCGCCAGGGCGGTCTCCTCGTCCTCGGGAAGGGGGTCGTCCGGCGGCGGGAGCGACCGGCGGACCTCCATCGGGGTCGTGTAGTCGTGCCCCGCCTCCTTCATGCACACCGACCAGGAGGCGGCGGCCTCCTCATAGGCCGGATCGCTCACGACGCGGTCCCGCCGCATGTTCTCCAGGGCGTCGACGGTGGTCGTGGCCTGGAACCACCCCTCCAGGTCCCCGTACAGCTCGCGCTGGGCCTGGGAGCGGCACCCCTGGTCGCTGCGGCCGAGCTCCATCCCGTCGGGGGTGGTGGCCTCGATGCCGACCGGGCTCGGCCCGTTGGCGGCACGCAGCGCCTCCTGCCTCCGGTCCTCGGGAAGGGCGTTGAAATAACGCTGGTTGGGGTCCTCTTCGCGGAGTTCGGCGACCTTTCTCCGCAGCCCCGACCCGTAGCCGTGTTCGGCCGCCCATTCCGGGTCGTCGATAACATAGGGGAACTTCCCGATTTCGGGCGGGGTCTCGTCCTCGGTGATCCGGTATTCGAAACCGTGATCCTCCATACATTCACGGAGGAGGACCTCTTCGGCCCGTTCGAGGAGCTTTTCCTCTCCGTCCGTCACGGCGCGCGGATCCCCCTGCCCGTCGCCCGGCCCTCCCCCGTGGGCCGAGCACGCGGCCACCGCCCCCGAGCCGATGAGGAGCGCCAACACGGCCGGAGCGGCCGTGCGCGCCGCCCTGCGCACCGCGGCGCGCGCCGGTCCGGGCGCGGGCGTCGCGGACTTCGGCGCCGTGCCCATCCGTTCCCCTTCCCGTCGGTCCACCCCGCCCCCGAACGAATTCACGGCGGGGTCGAGGTTCATCCTGGGGATCCGGGACCCGCTACGGGTGTACGTTTTCCTTGACGCGACATCGTGGCCGGACGCGGCCACTCGAATTGGAGATGTCCGACATGTCAGCTAAAGGCGGCGGACTGCGTATCCATTTCACCCGGGACGATCTCGCGCGCGTCCGATTGGCGGACGCCCCGGATCCGATGTGGGAGGCCGTCAACAGCCTCCACCTGCTCCAGCACCGGCAGGGCGCCGTGGCCTTCGGCGCCTGGCGCGGCGAGGTCCGCAGAGCGCTCGCCGACGGCGGGGCGGACGAGCGGGCGCTGCGCACCCTGCTGGCCCTGGCCCCGAACGCCAACTACTGCCCGGACTTCCTCACACCGGCGGCCCCCGCCGCCGACCCGGAGGAGGCCATCGAGAACGTGCTGTCCACACCGCGCCCGCGGATCCGGCGGGAGCTGGACATCATGGCCGCCCGGGTGCGCGCACCGACGCCGCAGCTCCCCCTCGCCGAGGGAGGGTCCGGGGCGCTGCGGGCCCTGGGAGACGCCCTGCGGGCCTACCGCCGAGGGGCGCTCTCCCCGTACTGGAACCGGGTCCGCGACCATGTGCAGGCCGATCTGCACGGCCGGCTCGGCGCACTGCGGGGCGGCGGTTCCGAAGGGCTCCTGTCCTCGCTCGCCCCGACGCTGCGATGGCGGCCGCCGGTGCTGGAGGCCGACTACCCCTTCGACCGCGAGGTCCGCCTCGGCGGCCGCGGCCTGCTGCTGGTTCCCTCGCTCTTCTGCTGGGCCCGCCCGGTGATGCCGGCCGACCCCGACCTGCCGCCGGTGCTGGTGTACCCGGTCGACCGCGCCCCGGACTGGGCCCGCCCGCCGGAGCGCCCGGACGGCCTGGAACCGCTCCTGGGACCGACCCGGGCCCGCCTGCTGGAACTCGTGGGCGACGGCGGCGGCCGGACCACGACGGGCCTGGCGGGCGTCGCCGCCGTGTCGCCGGCGACGGTCAGCAAGCACCTCAACGTGCTGCGCAACGCCGGCCTGGTCCACACGCGCCACGAGGGGCGCCGCGCCCTGCACTCGGCCACCGGGCTCGGCCGGGACCTGCTGGAGCGCTCCTGAGCATGCGGCGCGCCCCGCNCCCCGCCTACCCCTCCTGCACCCGGATCTCCGGCTCGTTGCGGACCGGGAAGTTCACCGACCTGGCGATGAAGCACGCCCGGTGCGCCTTGTCGTGCAGCTCCCGCGCCCGCTCCACCATCGCCGCGTCGGCCACTGTCACCACCGGGTGCAGCACGACCTCGGTGAACTCGCCGCTGGAGTCCGCGTGGGTGACCATGGTCCCCGTCGCCCGGTCCTCATAGGCCACCACGTTCACACCGGCGCCCACCGCCAGGGCGAAGTAGGAGAGCATGTGGCACTCGCTCAGCGCCGCCACCAGCATGTCCTCCGGGTTCCAACGCTCGGGGTCGCCCCGGAACGCCTTGTCGGCCGACCCCTTGAGCAGCGGCCGCCCCTCGGCCTCGACGTCGTGGTCGCGCCCGAAGGCCCGGTACGAGGCCGTGCCCTCGCCCCGGTTGCCCGTCCACCGGACGCGCACGTCGTAGCCGTGCTCCTTGTCCCTGTGACGCGCTCCTGCCACCATCGTCGGCCTCCCGTCGCCGTGACCGTGTCCCCCCGGGCGGCCAGCTTCGCACGCCGCGACCTGACGAACCCGGCAGGCCCCCCGCACCCGGCGGCTAGGCTGGTGTCATGCCTGCATCCGCACCGCACTGGCCCGCGCCCACCGCCGAACGCCCCGTGGACGCCGAGGTCGCGCTGCCCGGGTCCAAGTCCATGACCAACCGCGCCCTGGTCCTGGCCGCGCTCTCCGACACGCCCGCCACTGTGCGCCGCCCCCTGCGCAGCCGGGACACCGAGCTGATGGCGGACGCCCTGCGCTCCCTCGGCGCCCGGGTGCGCGAGGACGGCGACGACTGGGCCCTCACCCCGGCCACGCTGCGCGGCCCGGTGCGCCTGGACGTGGGCAACGCCGGCACCGTGATGCGGTTCGTCCCCCCGCTGGCCGCGCTCGCCGACGGCGACGTGCACTTCGACGGCG
>NZ_ANAD01000144.1 GCF_000341245.1 Nocardiopsis halophila DSM 44494 | reverse complement strand
CCGCCCCCCCCCTGCCGATGACCGTGCGCGGCACCGGCGCGCTGCGCGGCGGCCGGGTGGAGCTGGACGCCTCCGGCTCCTCCCAGTTCATCTCCGCCCTTCTGCTCAGCGGCGCCCGGTTCAAGGAGGGCGTGCAGGTGCGCCACTCCGGGCCGCCCGTGCCCTCCCAGCCCCACCTGGACATGACGGTGGAGATGCTGCGCGAGGCCGGCGTCCCGGTCGACACCTCCGAGCCCGACGTGTGGACGGTCGCCCCCGGCACGATCAGCACCACCGCCGTCACCGTCGAGCCCGACCTGTCCAACGCCGCCCCGTTCCTGGCCGCGGCCCTGGTCACCGGCGGGCGCGTCACCGTGCGGGACTGGCCCCGCAGCACCACCCAGCCCGGCGACGCGCTGCGCGAGATGTTCACCCGGATGGGCGGCGAGGCGGCCTTCACCGAGGCGGGCCTGGAGTTCCGCGGCACCGGCGCGGTGCACGGCATCACCGCCGACCTGCGCGCCGTCGGCGAGCTCACCCCCACCGTCGCCGCGGTGGCCGCGCTGGCCGACTCCCCCTCCCGGCTGACCGGCATCGCCCACCTGCGCCGCCACGAGACCGACCGGATCGCCGCCCTGGTGCGCGAGGTCAACCGCCTGGGCGGGGACGCCGAGGAGCTGCCCGACGGGCTGGTCGTCCGCCCCCGGCCGCTGCACGGCGGGCTGTTCCACAGCTACGAGGACCACCGCATGGCCACCTCAGGCGCCGTCATCGGCCTGGCCGTCCCCGGTGTGGAGGTGGAGGACATCGCCACCACCGGCAAGACCCTGCCCGACTTCCCCGGGCTGTGGGCGGAGGTCCTGGCGTGAGGGGCGGCGGTCGCCACCTGGACGAGGACGACGTCCGCGTTCGCGCGCGCGGGGGATCGCGCCCCCGCACCCGCAAGCGCCCCAAGCACGAGGACGCCAGTACCGGGATGGTCACCGCCGTGGACCGGGGCCGCTACCGCTGCCTGGTCGAGGGCCGCGAGGTCACCGCGATGAAGGCCCGGGAGCTGGGCCGCGGCAGCATCGTGGTGGGCGACCGGGTGGCGCTGGTGGGCGACCTGACCGGCACCCCCGACACCCTGGCCCGCATCGTGCGGGTGGAGGGCCGCGCCTCGGTGCTGCGCCGCACCGCCGACGACACCGATCCGGTGGAGCGGGTGATCGTCGCCAACGCCGACCGGCTCGTCATCGTGTGCGCGCTCGCCGACCCCGACCCGCAGCCGCGGCTGATCGACCGCTGCCTGGTCGCCGCCTACGACGCCGGCCTCGACCCGGTGCTGTGCCTGACCAAGGCCGACCTGGCCCGCCCGGACACCCTGCTGGAGGAGTACGCCTCGCTGGACCTGCGCCACGTGGTCACCGACCACGACGGCGACACGGCGGAGCTGGAGGAGCTGCTGGCCGACCGGACCAGCGTGCTCGTGGGCTCCTCCGGGGTGGGCAAGTCGACGCTGGTCAACCGGCTGGTCCCGGAGGCCGCGCGGGCGGTGGGGCACGTCAACCCGGTGACCGGCCGTGGGCGGCACACCTCCACGTCGGCCGTGGCGCTGCCCTACCGGGGCGGCTGGATCATCGACACCCCGGGGGTGCGCAGCTTCGGCCTGGCGCACATCGACCCCGACGACGTGGTGGCGGGCTTCCCGGACCTGGAGGAGGCCGTCGCCGAGTGCCCGCCGGGCTGCCCGCACACCGCCGACGCCGAGGGCTGCGCCCTGGACGCGTGGGCGTCCGACGGGAGGCTGGCCCCGACCCGGGTCGCCTCCCTGCGCCGCCTGCTCGCCAGCCGCACGGGCGAAGAGACCGCCTGAGCCCCGGAGGCTCCGGTCACCGGTCGGCGGCCGGCCGCTCCTGACTCTTCGCACCGGACTCCGCCCCGGCCCACGAGGCCAGGAACCGCAGGCCCTCGTGAGAGGGGCCCGGACGGGCCGCCGTGCGCCTCACAGGTCCACGGTGCCGCCGCAGCGCCAGTAGCGGGTGCTGTCGCGGTCCAGGAACCCCTCGTCGACCAGGGCCCGGCGCAGTGCGGCGTGGTCGGAGTGGAACGCGCGCAGGACCGCGTTGACCTCGGGCTCGCGGTAGCGCACCCCGGGCTCGAAGGCGCGGGCGACGTGGTCGAGGACGACCAGCCGCTTGGACCGCTGCACCGGGAGCGCCGTGATGCGCCCCTCGCGCAGGAACGAGCGCAGCACCGCGGCCTCCTCCGCCCCGGTCCCCTCCGGGACCGGCTCCTCGGCGCGGGCCGCCGACGCCCGGGACACCGCCTCGCGCAGGGTCTCCGGCCGGGGCCGCCACCGCCCCTCCTCGCGCACGGCGACGCCCCCGCGCTCCAGCCGCTCCAGCGCCTGGAGCGCCTCCTTGCCCGTCATGCCCGTCCGGGCGGCGACCTCCTCGCCGGTGGCCGCCCCCAGCACCAGCGCCGAGAGCGCGCGGAGCCGGTCGGGGGCGCTGAGCAGTCCCAGCAGGCGGAGCGCGTCAGGGTCGGACATGGCCCCCATGCAAGCAGAGGCCGCCCGGGCCGTCACCCGGTTCTCCGGCCGCCCTCCGCCGCCGGTCACACCGGGTCGTCCCCCGCGTCGTCCCCCGAGCGCACGCCCAGCTCGTCGAGCCGGTCCAGCAGGTCGGCCGGGTCGGTGTAGACCCGGTAGGCCCCGGTGCGCTCCAGCTCGTCGCGGCCGTACCCGCCGGAGAGCAGCCCCACCCCGAGCGCCCCGGCGCGGCGGGCCGCCAGCAGGTCCCACACGCTGTCGCCGACGACCATGGTCTGGCGCGGGTCGGCGCCCAGCCGGCCGGCGGCGGCCAGGAACAGGTCCGGGTCGGGCTTGGCGAACCGCACCTGGTCGCGGGTGACCATGAGGGTGTCCTCGGGCAGCCCGAGCAGCTCCAGGGCGTGGCCGGCGGTACGGCGCTGCCCGCTGGTGGCGATCGCCCAGGGGATGCCCCGGCCGGTCAGGGTGCGCAGCAGCTCCACGGCGCCGGGCAGCGGCACCACCGAGGCCCGCTGCTTGAGGTACTCCTCGGCGTGCGCCCGCTGGATCGCCTCGACCTGCTCGGCGGTGAGCTTGCGCCCGGTCTCGCGCACCAGGGCGTTGACGAACAGCCCGCCGCTCATCCCGATGCGCCGGTGGATCCGCCACACGGCCAGGTCGATACCGGCCTCGGCCAGGGCGTTCCGCCAGGCGATGACGTGCTGGTAGACGCTGTCGATCAGCGTCCCGTCGAGGTCGAAGAGGAGTGCGGGCGCCGCGGCCCGGGCCGCCGCCCCGCTCGTCGTTCCACTCACACTGCCAGTCTCATGGCGAAGAGGAGAAAAGGGAATCCGCCGCACCGCCCGGGCGCCCCGACCGCCCCGGGGAGAGGGCGTTCCGCGTCTTCCGGCCTCCCCCGCTCCCGGAGCCGTCCGCGACCGCGCGGGGCCGCCCGCCGAGGGGGCGCTTCAGGCGTTCTCGCGCACCGGTCCGGTCAGAGCCCGGGCGACCGCCTCGACCCGGGAGGCCGCCCGCTCGGGGTCGGTCGGCGCCAGGACGTAGGAGACCATCAGCCGGACCGAGACCTCCACCAGAACCTCGCCCCGCTCCCCCAGCCGCGGGTGGTGGCGGCGCAGGTAGGCGTTCATCCGCTCCTGCAGGGCCAGGTGCAGGGGGCGCGAGCGGGTGGTCAGCACCGGAAGCAGCTCCTCCTCACCGGTGATCACCGCCCGCACCAGCGGGTTCTCGGCCGAGGCGCGCAGCGTCCACAGCGCCGCCTCGCGCACTGCCTCGGCCGCGTCCCCCGGGTGGCCGGAGACGATCGCCTCGGTGCGGTCCAGGAAGCGGTCGGCCTCCCGGATGACCACCGCCTGCAGCAGCCCCTCCTTGGTGCCGAACTCGTTGTAGAGCGTCTGCCGGGAGACCCCCGCGCCGGCCGCGATGTCGGCCATCCGCATGCGCGACCAGCCCCCCGCGACCACGGCGGCGTAGGCGGAGTCGAGCAGCCGCTCCCGGACGTCGCCCGGGCGCGGGGCGTCCGCGGGCGAAGGAGCGGCGGCGGAGGATGCTTCGGTGGCCATAGGGCCATGGTGCCATCCCGCCGCCCGCCGCTCAGGGGCCCAGGTCGTGGGCCCGCCGGGGCGCTCTCGCCCGCCCCGGCCGATCCGCGCCACGATCCGGTCACGCGGGGGTGCCGGACTGCCGTGGGGCGCACCGGGGACGGTAGCGTTACCGGCCATGGCGTCCTTTGACGATGATCTGCGTCTGGCCCACGTCCTGGCGGACGCGGCCGACGACATCTCCCTACAGCACTTCCGCTCGCTGGACCTGCGGGTGGAGACCAAGCCGGACCTGACCCCCGTGACCGAGGCCGACCGCGCGGTGGAGGAGACGGTGCGCAGCGTCCTGTCCCGCGCGCGCCCCCGCGACGCCGTGGTGGGCGAGGAGTACGGCAAGACCGGCAACAGCCACCGCGTGTGGGTGATCGACCCCATCGACGGCACCAAGAACTACGTCCGCGGCGTGCCCGTGTGGGCCACCATGATCGCGCTGCTGGAGCACGACCGCCCGGTCGTGGGCCTGGTCTCGGCGCCGGCCCTGTTCCGCCGGTGGTGGGCCACGCCCGGCGGCGGCACCTGGAGCGGACGCAGCCTGACCAAGGCCACCCGCTGCTGGGTGTCGAAGGTCGCCGAGCTGGAGGACGCCTCGCTGTCCTTCTCCGACATGGACGAGTGGGAGCAGCAGGGGCGCCTGGAGGCGTTCCTGGGCCTGACCCGCTCGGTGTGGCGGACTCGCGCCTACGGCGACTTCTGGTCGCACGTGATGGTGGCCGAGGGCGCGGTGGACGTCGCCGCGGAACCGGAGCTGTCGCTGTGGGACGCCGCGCCGCTGCCGGTCCTGCTGGAGGAGGCCGGGGGCCGCGCCACCGACCTGCGCGGCCAGACCTTCACCGACGGGGGCGCCCTGGTGTGCACCAACGGCGCCTTGCACGACCGCGTCCTGACCTGGCTGAACGGAGGCCCCACCCCGGTCCGCCCGGTCTGAGCGCCCGCCCGGAGGCCTCGCGAGGCCCGGCGCGCACGCGTCGACTTCGCGGGCCTCCCGCCGGTCGGGCGGACGTGCGACCGGGGATCGGGGAAGCGCCCGGGNGGGCCCCCCCGCCGGTCGGGCGGACGTGCGACCGGGGATCGGGGAAGCGCCCGGGGCCGGAGCCTCCCGAGGGAGTGGCGGACACGTGCGCGGCCGGCGCCGCGGAGGGCGATGAAGGACGCCGCATCGTCCCGGCGGTGGTAGGCGGGCGGCGGTCCCGCCGCTCATGGACCCCGGCTCTGGGCCCTTCGGGGCCGGGGCCGGTGCTCTCCGGACGCGGCTCCGGGAGGCGGTCCCGCCGCCCCCATCTCCCACTCTTCGAGCACAGTCGACAACGCTCCGTAGTATTCTTCGGTCGTGCCCGTAGACCACCGCGCCACCCGACGACCCCGCCGGTCCCGGTGCTCCCGCCGTTTCCCCCTGCCGCCCCGGCCCGCCGCCGCGGCCGCACTGGTCGCCGCGTGCCTGGCGGCCGCCCCGGCGTGCGGCGGGACCGGCTCCGGCCCTGACACCGCCGAGCTGGAGGCCCGGATCGCCGCCGAGCAGGCCGCCCAGGCCTCGGCCTCCCCCGAGCCCGCCCCCTCGCAGATGCGGTTCGCCCCCAAGGCCGCCGCATGCGAGCCGCGGGCGGTCACGGCGGTGCCCGGCGAATGGGAGACCTCGGCCCCGCGCCGGAAGGTGTCCGAGGCGCCGGCCGCGATCGGGCTGCGCGACGCCTCCGGCGGTTCCGACCTCACGGTGCGCGCCGAGGTGACGGGGCCGGACGGCCCCGCGGGCACCGCCGAGGCCCGGGCCGACGGCCACGGCTGGGCCGAACTGGAGTTCCCCGGCGACTTCGCCGCCTCCGCCCCGGACACCGGACCGGGCAAGGGCACCTACACCGTGGTCTGGTCCTCCGCCGACGACGGCGCGTTCATCTCCTGCGACGGGTTCCGGATCACGTAGGGGGCGCCCCGGGCCTTCCAGCGATGGGCCCGCTGCGAAGAGGCCCACGGCGAAGGGGCTGCGCCGAGCGGTGTGACGCGGTGGTCTCGCACGGAATCGCAGGACGGGCTCCGGCCCCGAGGCGGCTCCCCCGCGGCTTCCGAACGCCCGACGAGGAACCGTCCGGCGGTACCGCGGGGCCCCTTCGCCCTGCCCGCCCTGCGAGCGGGCGACGGGGATCGGGACCGGCTGTCGGTGGCGGTGGTTCCCGCACCGGCGCCACACGCACGGGCGCCGCCCCCGGAGGACCCGGCGTGATCGCGGACACCCGGCCCCCTGCGACCGGATCCGGCCATCCGGGGCCTGCCTCGACGACGGCGCGGACGGCGGACACCGCCGCGCCTCCGTCCGCTCATGTCCGGCGTCGGCGCAGTTCGGGTGGGCGCACCTTCCGGCTCCGGGCCGCTCCGCTCCGTCAAGGCGGACATTCCAGAAGTCGCTCACAATCACCCTGAAACCCGACTCCGCGGCTCCCGCCGTGTCCGAAATCCCCCGCATCACGGGGAACCGCTCTTCCCTTCGGCCGCGATGATGTCCTCAGGCCCCATCGGGCCCTCCCCGTCCCCCGACCCCGCCGAGGAAAGGGCCGTCGGCTTGCTGCGCTCCATCACCTCGGGCCTCGTCCTGGCCTTCGCCGGTTCCCGGGCCAACGTCTCGCGGACCATCCTGTCCTGCGCCGGCATCGTCGTCGGTATCGGCGCCTTGATCACCGTGGTCACCGCCGGGCACGTCGGCGAGCGGTACGCGGTGGCCTACTCCGAGGCCAACTGGGGCGTGGCGGCGACCTACGCCGTCTCCCTCCCCTCGGTCGAGGACACCGGGGCGCTCAAGGAGGATCTGCTGCGCGCCGGCGGCCAGGCCGTCTCATTGGACTTCAGGACCGAGAGCGACATCCGGATGCGCCAGGGCGACCGGGAGATCGCGGAGGTCGGTTTCACCGTCGCCGAACCGGGCCTGGAGGACATCCGCCGGATGAACCTCACCCAGGGCCGCTGGTTCACCGAAGGCGACACCGAATCACTGGCCCCCGTACTGGTGGTCACCGACACGCTGGCCGACCGGCTGGAGTCCTCCGACGGGTTCGAGGGCCTCCAGATCGGCAGCCGCACCTGGCAGGACGTGCGGGTGGTCGGGGTCGTGGAGGCCACGGCGATGGACGGCATGACGGGCGAGGGCGGCACCGCCTACCTGCTCAACGCCCCCGCCTCGCAGGAGATCGCCTTCCCCGAGGGGACCGAAGGCGCCGCCGGCATGGGGGGCGGCCTGGAGTACTCGGTGCGGGTCCCGTCCGAGGGGGCCGACCCGGAGGCCTTCAAGGAGCGCTTGATCGGATCGGCCTGGCGCTGGGCGCCCGACGCCGACCCGAACGCCGTCCACGTCTACCGGATGGACGACGCCGAGCAGATCGGCGAGGTCCTCGGCTACCTGTCGCTGGGCCTGTTGGGGATCGCGGCGATCACGCTCACCACGGGCCTGCTCGGGGTACTCAACGTGGGCCTGGTGACGGTCCGCGAGCGCCGGCGCGAGCTGGCGGTCTACCGCGCGCTGGGCGCCGACCGGCTGTCCATGTTCGTGGTGGTGGTCGCCGAGGCCGTGGTGGTGGCCCTGGTGGCCGGGGTGATCGCGCTGGCGCTGTGCTACGGCGGGGCCGGCGCCGCCCACCTGCTGCTGGCCGACCTCCTACCGGACGGCGTGGTGGTGACCGTCCCGGTCTCCGGCGTGCTCGTGGGCCTGGGCAGCGCGGCCGGTGTGGGCCTGCTGGCCGGCGTCATCCCCGCCTGGCGGGCGCTGCGCACCTCCGTCGTCGCCGGACTGCGCGACTAGGGCCCGATCCGAGGAACACCCCCGAGGTCCGGACACCGACAGGCGGGCCGAAGGAGCGGCCGGGCGAACGGCCGCGTGAAGAGGAGCGGATCACGTGAGGAAATGGATCATCGCCGCCGCGGCGGCCGTCGTGCTGGTCGGCGGCGCGGGCACGGCCTGGGTCGTGTGGGGCCGCGGCGGGTCCGCCGCCGAACCCGCGGGCCCCGGCGGCGGGCCCGCCCAGGAGTCCTCCGCGGTGCCGGTCGAGGTCGGTGACATCACCGACACCCTGGTGCTGGACGCCGTCGTGCGGGAGGACCCGGCCAAGGAGGTCGTGTCCAAGCGCGGGGGGACCGTGACCCGGGTGTGGGTCGGCGACGGCCAGGAGGTGGACCAGGGCGCCCCCGTCGCGACCGTGCGCGTCCAGGACGGCGCCCCCGCCACGGGCGGGCAGGACGCCGGAGGGGAGGACGCCGGGGACACGGTCCCGCAGACCCGGGAGGTGAAGCTCACCGCCCCCGTCTCCGGGAAGGTGGCGGACCTGGACGGCCTGGCCGAAGGCGACCCGGTGGAGCCCGGGGCCGCCGTCGCCTCGATCAGCGGGGGCCGCTACCGGGCCGTGGCGGAGATCCCGCCCAACGACCTGTACCGCTTCTACGACGACCCCGAGGAGATCACCCTCAAGATCGACAAGGGGCCGCCCGCCGAGCAGTGCGATCTGATGGCGCTCGGCGAGAAGGACGCCTCCTCCGACACCGGGGGCTCCGGTGGCTCCGCGGAGGAGGACGGCGGCATGCCCGGGATGGGCGTGCCGGGGGCCGACTCCGGCGGCGGGGACGCCACCGCCCAGCTCACCTGCCGGGTCCCCGACGACATGGAGGTCTTCTCCGGGGTCACCGGCAAGGTCTCGGTCACCACCGGCTCGTCCACCGGGGCGCTGCTGGTTCCGGTCACCGCGGTGCGCGGCGGCACCGAGGCCGGACAGGTCACGGTGGTGGGCGACGGCGGCGCCGAGGAGGTCCGCGACGTCGAACTCGGCATCACCGACGGCGAGGTGATCGAGGTCACCTCGGGCCTGGAGGAGGGCGAGCAGGTCATGGACCCCGTTCCGCTGGACGACGACTTCGACGTGCCCGGGGCCGGCGACGACGCGGACGCCGGGGCCGGGACGGAGGGCTACTGATGCGGGGCGCAGAGCCGCTGCTGCGCGTCGGCGGCCTGCACAAGTCCTTCACCGTCGACGGCCGGCACCTGCCTGTGCTCACGGACTGCTCGCTGGAGGTCGGGCGCGGCGAGGTGGTGGCGATCGTGGGCCGCTCCGGCTCCGGAAAGTCCACGCTGCTGAACATGATCGGACTGCTGGACGCCGCCGACGGGGGCGAGCACGTCTTCGACGGCGTCGACGTGACCCGTCTGGGCGAGGGCGGCCGGGCCCGGCTGCGCAACGCCGGAATCGGGTTCGTCTTCCAGACCTTCCACCTGCTGGAGCGGCGAACGGCGCTGGCCAACGTGTGCGTGCCGATGGTGCTCGGCGGGGTGCCGGCGTCCCGGCGCCGCGCGCACGGCCGCCGCCTCCTGGAGTCGGTGGGCCTGCAGGACCGGATCACGTCCCGTCCGCACCAGCTCTCCGGCGGTGAGCAGCAGCGTGTGGCGCTGGCGCGGGCGCTGAGCATGGAACCCGCCATGGTGCTCGCCGACGAGCCCACGGGCGCCCTGGACGGCACCACGAGCGATCAGATCATCGAGCAGCTGCTGGCGCAGGCCCGCACCCGGGGCACGGCGGTCGTCATCGTCACCCACGAGCCTTCGGTGGCCGCGGCCGCCGACCGCAGGATCGCCATCGAAGAGGGGCGCACCCGCCCGGTCGGCTGAGGTCCGGCCCGGGGGCGGGAAAAGGTCCGACACGA
>NZ_ANAD01000143.1 GCF_000341245.1 Nocardiopsis halophila DSM 44494 | reverse complement strand
AGCTACCGAACTGCTCCACCCCGCGTCGGTGTGTCTTCACAGTAGCGCGAATCCGAACCGCACACCAAATCGTTTCCCGCGAAGGTGTCCGAGGCCACCCGGACAGGGAGGGGAGGGCCGCAGCGGAGCACGGACCCCGGCACCGGAATTCCGGAGGGCCGCCCCGCCGCCCCCGCTCCGGGCCCCGGCCGACCTGCGGGCCGGGTGCCCCGGCGGGCGCCGGAAGTCCCGCGGAGCGCCGGGCCGGCCGGAAAAGAAACCGGGACGCGAAAAGGGCCCGGTACTCGGACGAGTACCGGGCCCCTTCGTTTTGGTAGCGGGG
>NZ_ANAD01000142.1 GCF_000341245.1 Nocardiopsis halophila DSM 44494 | reverse complement strand
GCGGTGGCTTGTGAACACGTGAAAACGTGGCCGCCTTTCAGAGGGCCTTCAGTCCTTGATATCGATCTCCATCGCATTCGCCAGTGCGAGGAGCAGTCCCTGAGCGTCGGTGCTCTTCACGGAGACGCCGCGGAGGCTCTCCACGCCGCTGATGTCCGTCAGGTCGCAGTCGGAGAACCGGGCCTTCGCGGCCTTGGTGCGGTGGAACCTCGCCCGTTCGAGGGTGCACCCCTCGAAGCGCACTCCCCTGATGTCGGCCTCCTGGAAATCGGCCTCGGCGAGGTTGCAGTCGCGAAATACGACGTCCTTCAGCGTCGAGTAGCCGAACGAGGCCATGTCGACCCTGCATCCCTCGAAGACCACGTCGCGGATGACGCACGCCGACCACACCGCACCGGTGAGTCGGCTGCCCCGGATCGTGGCCCGCATCAGGGACCCGTCCCGCACCTCGACGCCGGCGAGGTCGGCGTTCTTGAGGTCCGCCTCCTGCATGAGCACACGGCGGAGCGCGGATCCCGTGAGCCGGGTGTGGGTGAACGTGCAGCCCTCGAATTCCGCGTCGTCCGCCATGCGGTCGGTGAGGTCCAGGCCCCCGAAGGCGAGCGCGGAGTAGAAGCCCTCGTCGACGAGATCGTGCTCCGGCAGGTCGGCCTCGGTCAGCTCGGCCGGGAGCGTCGGGGCCTTGGGGCGGGCGGGCCGTGCGGATCGGTCGGTGCTCGGCGAAGGCATGGTGGCCAGACTAGTGGGGGCCGCCGACACCTGCGCTCGTTGTAGGCTTCCCCCTTCACCGTCCACCCCTGCCGTTCGAAGGGGCTGAAGGGATCGAAGGGAAGGCCGTCCCATGTCCTCTGAGACCTCGGCGAGGCTCCTCCGGCTGCTGTCGCTCTTCCAGGCCCGCCGGGACTGGACCGGAACGGAGCTCGCGGAGCGGCTGTCGGTGACACCGCGCACGGTGCGGCGCGACGTCCAGCGCCTGCGCGACCTGGGGTACCCGGTCGACGCGACCCCGGGGGTCGCCGGGGGCTACCGCCTCGGCGCGGGGTCGACCCTTCCGCCCCTCCTGCTCGACGACGAGGAGGCGGTCGCCGTCGCCGTGGGACTCCGGTCGGCCGCCGCCGGCGGGGCGCTGGCGGGGATCGAGGAGACCTCGGCCCGTGCGCTCGCCAAGCTGGAGCAGGTCCTGCCCTCCCGCCTGCGGCGCAGGGTCGGGGCGGTGAACGCGTTCACGGACGCCATCGGCCGGCGGGCCCCGCTCGTCGAGAGCGAGCACCTGGCGGAGATCGCGGCCTGCTGCCGTGACACGGAGAGCCTGCGGTTCGTGTACCGGACCTACGACGGGGCCGAATCGCGGCGCCTGGTCGAGCCGCACCGGATGGTCCACGTGTCGGGGCGCTGGTACCTGTTGGCGTGGGACGTGAACCGCGACGACTGGCGGGTCTTCCGGCTCGACCGCATGGAGGGGCCGATGTCGCGGGGGCCGCGCTTCCGGGCGCGCACTCCCCCGGACGACGCCGCCACCTACGTCGCGAAGAGCATCTCCAGTTCGGCCTACTCCCAGCAGGCGCGGATCATCCTGCACGCGCCCGAGTCCGAGGTGGCGCAGCGGCTGTCGCCGATGGTCGGCATCGTGACGCCGATCGACGAGAGCTCGTGCGAGCTGCGCACCGGGGCCCACGGCATGGAGACCCTGGCGATCCACCTGGCCTTCCTCGGGTACGAGTTCACGGTGGTGGAGCCTCCGGGCGTGGTGGAGTACCTGCGTGAGCTGGCGGAGCGGATCGGTCGGGCCGTGGCCTCCGCCGACTCCGCCGCATCCCTGCCCTCCGGCCCCTCCGCTCACTCGGGGCCCTCCGGGGGCGGCGCGGAAATGTCGACATAGCGCCAGGTCGATAATTCGACTCGTCCCTAAAGAGGGAAAGAGGCCGTCCGAAACCGGTGGGCCGCTCGGGCACACGCGGCTCCGCCCGCACCGCCCACGGCGGGATGCGGGTGCCCGCGGCCGCGTCACGCGGCCGGCCGTCCCCTGCAGGGTGCTCCTCGCCGTCCCCGTTCGGTGCGGCGGTCAGGGCCGGGCCCTGAGAGGCGGCCGGAGGCACGCCTCAGGAGCGCGGGGCTCCCGGAGGGTCCCCGCGTCCTCGCGCCGACCGGCGAGGGGGCCGGTCAGAGGCCTGCGGGGGCTAATCCTCGTCGTTCGATGGAACAGGCGGTGTGTCCATCAGCTGGCGCACCAGCGCTATGAACTCTTCGTCGCTCATCGCGGCCCAGTCCACACGCTCGTTCATGTTGAGCGGTTTCCCCGGCTTGAAGATCGATAAGCATGATGAGCCGGATCCGGCCGATGTCATCGCGGTGAACGTCGGGTCGCACCCGGTATGGGGACCCGAGGGTCAGATGCGGCGGTTCACGGCCCCTCGGCACTGGGGGCACCGGCAGCGCTTGTTGAAGCCGGTCACCGTGCCGTGCGGTAGGGCGGGGTCGCGCTCGGCGGTGAGCGTGGCGTCCAGCTGCTCGCCGAACTGCCCGAGGATCCTGGCGGCGGAGAACACCCGCTGGGGCGTCAGGCCGAGCTCACGCGCGGCGTCGTCGATGTGCGTCCCCTTGCGCAGCTTCGCGATGAGCCGTGAACGCACGGGGGGCGGGAACTCCTCCTCGGCGTTCGCGATCAACTGCTCGGCGTCGTCGATGGGGTGGCTCATTATCGTCCTTCTCAAGGGTCCGTCCTGGTGCATGGTACGCGTTAAGTGACGCGTGCGTTCTTCGGTGATCCTGGTCACCAGGGGTGGGAGAAGCCTTCCCGGCCCGTCGGCGTAGAAGACGGATGAAAGTCGGACTGCGGGGACCGACCGGATTCCTCCTCCAGAAGTAGGGGTGAGTGAACCGCTTCCCCTTGTCCCTTATCCCCTCCCCCGCGTGCATCGGCGCCCCCGGGACCGTATCCGTGGGGGCGGCGGTGCCCAGGGGGCCCATGAGGTCGATGGGGCCACAGGGAATTCTGCGCCTGAAGGCACCGGTCGGCGGCGACACAGGGCTGAAGGTCCCGCGCCGAGGGGCGGTGACGGGGTCCGAATGGCCCGGGCACGGACCCATTCCCGGCCGATTTCTAGGAATTCATTGCTAGAGGCTAGGCATAGTGCTTCGCTAGAGCCACGGAAACCGGTACTTCGCGTGTACGGGACAGCGCCATGACCAGCCCCACCGTCCGCCGACGCCGTCTGAGCGCAGAGCTCCGCCGGCGCCGTGTCCAAGCCGGGATGACGCTCAGCGACGTGGCCGACGTCCTGGAATGGTCCCCCGCCAAGCTCGGCCACATCGAGACGGGGATCCGCAAGTGGCCGTCGGTGATGGAGGTCTCCGCGCTGCTCAAGCTCTACGGGGTGACGGGGGGCCAGCGGGAGGCCATCCTGACGCTGGTGCGCGAGTCGCGGCTGCGGCCCTGGTGGACGGAGTACGAGGACGTGCTCTCCTCGGCCTATGTCGGCAACGAGGCCGGAGCGGTGGCCATCGACACCTACGCCGGGATCCTCGTGCCCGACCTGCTGCAGGTGCCCGAGTACACTGCGATGCTCGCACGGGCCCAGGGGTGCGGGGAGCGCGCCGCCGAACGCATGGTCGCGGCCTACCTCAAGCGCCAGGAGGTGCTCGACCGGGACACCCTGCTGCACTACCACGCGGTGCTGGAGGAGGACGCGCTGCGCCGCGTCTCGGGCGACCCGGACCTTCTGCACGCGCAGCTGCGGCGCATCGTGGACCTGCTGCGGGGCAATGAGCGGGTGAGCGTGCGCCTGCTCGCGGCGTCGGCGGGGCCGCACGCCGGGGCGTCGGGGCCGTTCACGGTGCTGGAGTTCGACGAGGACGAGGCGTCGCTGGCGTTCGTGGACGCCCCGCACGGCGGGTCCATCGTCGAGTCCGAGGACGGGGTCCGCGGGTGCCAGGCGGTCTGGCGGCGGCTGAACGAGACGGCCCTGACGCCGGAGGAGACCCTGACGAACCTCAAGCGCCTTTCCCTGCTGACCTGAGAGGGCTTCTCGCGGCTCCCTGGCCCTGGACGGGGCCCGTGCCCGGAGAGCGGGAGAGGCGCTCTCGGCGTCCTCTCCCCCGCCGGATGGCCGGTCCCGGCCCGGTCCCTTGTGTTCCCGGGGGCAGGGCCGGCCCCTCCGCGTGCGCGGCGCGCCGACTGGGCCGGTGAGCTGCGCCGGGGCGGCCGGACACGCCTGGGGTCCGTCACATCACGGCAAAGCCTGCACCGGGTTCGACCTGGGACGAGGGCACTGGGGCACGGCGGGGCCGGAGATCCGTCGGGGGGTTGCTAGTCTGCAAGGAGACAACCCCATAAAGTTCTCTACCGACGCCTTCCGCTCGGGTGGAAGGGCAGAGGGACTCCGGCCAGCCGCCGGGGGCTTTCGCTCTCCGAGCCGCGCGTCCTTTCCTGACCCGAAATATCCGTGATCGAAGAAGGGGTCCACGCCGTGAAGAAGATCATCGTGCTGGTGCTGGTGGCCCTCGGGGCGTTCGCCGTCTACCGCAAGATCCAGGCCGACCGCGCCGAGCTCGACCTGTGGACGGAAGCCACCGCGGCTAGCGAGAACTAGTCCGACGCAGACCGGCGAGCCACGGCACGGCCGCGTGCCGGTGGCTGCCGTCTGCGTTCTTCATGTGGGCGGCGTTCGTCCCCTTGCGGCGCCCACACACCATCCCCTCCGCGAGGGCGGTATGCTCTACGCGTTCCCATGCCGCCCCGGCGGCATGCCCGGGGCCATAGCTCAGTTGGCAGAGCGCTGGTTTTGCATACCAGAGGTCAGGGGTTCGACTCCCCTTGGCTCCACCCCATATGACGAGGGCGTTCACCGGTCCAGGTGGACGCCCTCCGTCGTGTGACGGCAGTAGTCGACGGCAGCCGGCCTCAGCCGACAGTGGGGCTTCTGCCGTGCGCAGAAGCGGGTGTCCGTGCGTCCTGTCCTGCGGGCAGGATGAGCGGCATGAGGCTCACCAAGTTCGGCCATGCGTGCGTCCGCCTGGAGAAGAACGGCCGCTCGATCGTGATCGACCCCGGGGCGATGACCCCCGAACCCGCGGCGGTGGCGGGGGCCGAGGCCGTCCTCATCACCCATGAGCACTTCGACCACTTCGACCCCGAGCGGCTGCGCGCAAGCGAGGCGCCCGTCTACACATGCCCCGGGGTCGCCCGGCACCTCGGGGCGCTCGGTGACCGCGTGCACGTGGTGCGCGACGGCGACCGCTTCACCGCCGCCGGCTTCGACGTCACGGTGGCGGGCGAAAAGCACCACTTCAGCCATCCGGACGTGCCGCCGGTGGACAACGTGGGGTTCCTGATCGACGACGAAGTCTTCCACCCGGGCGATGCGCTGACGACCGTAGACGTGTCCACTCTCCTGGTCCCGGTGCAGGCTCCCTGGCTGACGGTCCCCGACCTGATCGCCTACCTGCGCCGTACTGCTCCCGGGCGTGCCTATGCCGTTCATGACGGCCTCCTCAACGACTGGGGGCTGCACGTACTGGACGGCGTCATGGCCGGTGAGTCCGAGCGTTCGGGCACCGAGATGCGACGGCTCCGCGTCGGTGAGAGCGTCGAGCTGTAGGCGGTTCCGAGGCCCCCGGGGGCGGCTCAGTCGGCGACGGCGCGCAAGGCTCCTGGGCGGCGGCCGGTGAGGCGGTCCATAGCGGCCCCCGTCGCCGCGTCGTCGGGCAGGTAGACCAGGAGGTACTGGCCGTCGTAGTCGGGCAGGTCCAGGCACTCGAACGCCAGGCGCAGCTCCCCCGCCTCAGGGTGCCTCCAGCGGTGCACGCCCCTTCGGGGCGGCAGGGAGGCCGCGTTCCGCCATCGGGCGGCGAACTCGGGGATCTCCGCCAGCCCTTCCACCAGGGGGAGCATGTGGCCGTCGCCCCAGGCCGACTGGGAGCGCAGGCGGGCGGTCTGCGCGTCGGCCACCCGGTCCCAATCGGGCAGGGCGGTACGCGAGCGGGGGTCGGTGAACACGAACCGGGTCAGGTTGGGCTCGGGACCGTCTAAGAGTCCGGACGGCGCGGTCAGCCTGGCGAAGCCCTCGGTGTGGACCAGCAGGTCGTCCAGGCGGTTGAGCACCACCGCAGGCGAGGGCTCCAGGCGTTCGATCAGGGCCCGGACCGTGGGGCGCACGGTGCGCCGGGGAGGCTCGGCGCCCTGGCACTCGCGGCCGCCGACCGACTTGGCGATCCGGTGCAGGTGCACGTAGGCGTCCGCCGAGAGGAGGAGGGCGCCGGCGAGGGCCGACAGCACCTCGCTGGACGGATGGCGGTCGCGGCCCTGCTCCAGGCGGGTGAGGTACTCGACGCTCACCCCGGCGAGCGTGGCGACCTCGGCCCGGCGCAGCCCGGGAGCCCGGCGGCGCGGTCCCTCCGGCAGTCCGACCTGGGCCGGGGAGAGGGCATCGCGGCAGGAGCGCAGGAACGCCCCGAGTTCGTTGTCGCCCATGCGGGCAGTCTAGGGACCGGGCGCCCGATGAGGGTGGCCCCCGTGGGGCCACCCCCGACGCGGCCTGGTCCGGCCCGTGGCGCGGCGCGAGCCTGAGAGGCATGGACACACACAACGAGGTCCCGCCGAGGGTCGCGGTCGTCATCGGCTCCACCCGCCCGGAGAGCCGGGACGGCGTCGCCGGGATCGAACGCAAGGGAGCGGCTGTCGGCCGCTGGGTGCTGGAGAAGGCGTCGGCCCACGGCGGCGCGGAGTACGAGCTGGTGGACCTGGCCGAGGTCGGCCTTCCGATGTTCGACGAACCCCTCCCGCCGATCCTCGGCCATTACACCGGGGAGCACACCCGGTCATGGGCACGGCTCGTCGACGGCTTCGACGCGTTCGTGTTCGTGACCCCGGAGTACAACCGATCCGTCCCGGCGGCGCTGAAGAACGCCGTCGACTACCTGTACGCCGAGTGGAACGACAAGGCCGCCGGATTCGTGGGCTACGGCGCCGTCGGCGGGGCGCACGCCGTGGACCACCTGCGGGGCGTCCTCTCCGAGGTCCGGGTGGCCCACGTCCAGGCGCAGGTGTCCCTTGGGTTGTACACCGATTTCGAGGACCTGCAGTACTTCAAGCCGGCCGGACACCAGGAGGAGGCGCTGGGGGCGCTCCTCGACCAGCTCCTGCCGTGGGCGCGAGCGATGCGGTCGGTGCGGTCGGCGCGTGCGGAGGCCGCCGCGGGCGCACAGGGGGCGGCGTGAGCACCATGCGGCACCACCTCTTCGGCCGGACCGGGTTGCGCGTATCGGAGCTGTTTCTGGGCGGGACGCCGTTCTTCGCACGCGGCGACGGCGAGGTGCGCGCGAGGCACCGCCGCATACTGGACGCCTACGCCGAGGCCGGGGGGAACACCATCGACACGGCCTCGGCCTACGGGGACTCCGAGGAGGTCCTGGGCGAGCTCCTGCGCGGGGACCGGGACCGGTGGGTCCTGGGCACGAAGTTCGGACTGACCCGGGACCCGGTCGATGCCAACGCCGGGGGCGCCCACCGCAGGAACCTCGCCCTGTCCCTGGACCGCAGCCTGCGGCGGCTGCGCACCGACCGGGTCGACCTGCTGTGGGTGCACCTGTGGGACCCCCTGACCCCGCTGGAGGAGACGATGCGGGCCCTGGACGATGCCGTCCGGGCCGGAAAGGTGTTGTACGCGGGGATCTCCGACTCCCCGGCGTGGGTGGTGGCGTGGGCCGGCGCGCTGGCCGAGTGGCGCGACCGGCCCCCGATCGCCGGGATCCAGGTGCCCTACAACGCGGCGGCGCGCGGAATCGAGCGAGAGCTGCTGCCCATGGCCGGGCACTTGGGGCTGTCGGCGGCGGTGTGGCGCACCACCGCCCGGGGCGTGCTGGCCGGTGCCGGGGCCTGTGCGGGCTCGGAACGGGAGAGCGCGGCGGCCCGGGCGGTGGAGGAGGTCGCCGCCGAGACCGGCGCCACCGCCGCCCAGGTGGCGATCGCCTGGACGCGGGCGCGGCGTCGGTGGGTGCACCCGATCGTGGCCGCGTCCACCGCCGAGGCGCTGCAGGAGAACCTCGGCGCCGCGGGCCTGGAACTGGACGCCGAGGCGGTGGCCCGGCTGGACGCCGCCGCTCCGGTGGACCCCGACTACCTGGAGGCCTTCACCGCCGGGGCCGCGACGGATCCGGGGGTTCTCGGCCGCGTAGAGGTCGCCGCGCGCGGGCGGTAGGGGCCGGGGCGGCCGGTTCCGGTTCTGGGCATCTCCGGGGCGCTGTGTCAGAATCGTGCCCGTGAGCAGCATCGATGCCGACGGGCAGCGCTTGCGGGAGCTGGTCCTGCTGCGCCGTGTGCGCGACCGGATCGACCGGGAGTACGCCGAGCCGCTGGACGTCGAGGCACTGGCCCGCGGGGTGAACATGTCGGCCGGCCACCTGAGCCGGCGGTTCCGGGCCGCCTACGGGGAGTCTCCGTACTCGTATCTGATGACGCGGCGGATCGAGCGGGCCATGGCCCTGCTGCGGCGGGGGGACCTGAGTGTCACCGAGGTCTGCTTCGATGTGGGGTGCTCGTCGCTGGGCACGTTCAGTACGCGCTTCACCGAGCTGGTGGGCGTGTCTCCCAGCGTCTACCGGCGCCAGGCCGGCGGCGGGCCCGAGGGCATGCCCTCCTGTGTGTCCAAGCAGGTCACCAGACCGGTCAGGAATCGAGAAGCCCGCCGGGACGGCCCCCGTCTAGCGTGATCTCCACGGACACGGGGCCGGGCCGCGAGGACCGCCCCCGCCCAACGGATGGAGAGACGATGAGCACGGCTCCGAGGACGGACGGGCGCCCGCCCGAGCAGCATGTGGCCGACAGCCACGACATGATCCGCGTGCACGGCGTACGCGAGAACAACCTCAAAGACGTCAGCATCGAGATCCCGAAGCGCCGGCTGACCGTGTTCACCGGCGTCTCCGGCTCGGGCAAGAGCTCGCTGGTCTTCGACACGGTCGCCGCCGAGTCGCAGCGCCTGATCAACGAGACCTACAGCGCGTTCCTGCAGGGCTTCATGCCGACGCTGCCGCGCCCCGACGCGGACGTGCTCGACGGGCTGACCACCGCGATCATCATCGACCAGCAGCCCATGGGCAGCGACCCGCGGTCCACGGTGGGCACCGCCACCGACGCCAACGCGATGCTGCGCATCCTGTTCAGCCGGCTCGGCGACCCGCACATCGGGCCGCCCAACGCCTACTCCTTCAACGTGGCCACCGTCCGGGCCAGCGGCGCCATCACGGTCGAGCGCGGCGACCGGAGCAAGGCCGAGAAGGCGACCTTCTCGCGCCTGGGCGGCATGTGCCCCCGGTGCGAGGGCCGCGGCCAGGTCACCGACTTCGACCTCACGCAGCTCTACGACGACTCCAAGTCGCTCGCCGAGGGCGCGCTCACCATCCCCGGCTACACGATGGACGGCTGGTACGGCCGCATCTTCATGGGATCCGGGTTCCTCGACCCGGACAAGCCGATCCGCGACTACTCGGACAAGGAGCTGGACGCCCTCCTGCACAAGGAGGCCACCCGGGTCAAGGTCGACGGGGTGAACGTCACCTACGAGGGGCTGATCCCCCGGATCCGCAAGTCGTTCCTGTCCAAGGACCGGGAGGCGATGCAGCCGCACATCCGGGCCTTCGTGGACCGGGCCGTCACCTTCACCGACTGCCCTGAGTGCGGAGGCACCCGGCTCAGTGAGGCCGCCCGCTCCTCCAAGATCAAGGGCGTCAGCATCGCCGACGCCTGCGCGATGCAGATCAGCGACCTGGCCGGTTGGGTGCGCGGCCTGGACGAGCCGTCGGTGGCGCCGCTGCTGGCCTCACTGGGCGGGACCCTCGACTCCTTCGTCGAGATCGGGCTGGGCTACCTCTCGCTCAACCGCCCCTCGGGCACGCTCTCCGGCGGCGAGGCACAGCGCATCAAGATGATCCGGCACCTGGGGTCCTCGCTCACCGACGTCACCTACGTCTTCGACGAGCCCACCATCGGCCTGCACCCGCACGATATCCAGCGGATGAACGACCTGCTGCTGCGGCTGCGCGACAAGGGCAACACGGTGCTGGTCGTCGAGCACAAGCCCGAGACGATCGCGATCGCCGACCACGTCGTCGACCTGGGGCCGGGCGCCGGGACGGACGGGGGCACCGTCTGCTTCGAGGGCACCGTCGAGGGCCTGCGCGCCTCCGGAACCGTCACCGGGCGGCACCTGGACGACCGGGTGGCGCTCAAGGAGTCGGTGCGCTCTCCCAGCGGCGCGCTGGAGGTGCGCGGCGCCTGCGCCCACAACCTCCGCGACGTCGACGTGGACATCCCGCTCGGGGTGCTGGTGGCCGTGACCGGGGTGGCGGGTTCGGGCAAGAGCTCGCTCATCCACGGGTCGGTGGCCGGCCGCGACGGCGTGGTGGAGATCGACCAGACCCCCATCCGCGGCTCCCGGCGCAGCAACCCGGCCACCTACAGCGGCCTGCTCGACCCGGTCCGCAAGGCGTTCGCCAAGGCCAACGGGGTCAAGCCGTCCCTGTTCAGCGCCAACTCCGAGGGCGCCTGCCCCGAGTGCAAGGGCGCCGGGGTGACCTACACCGACCTGGGGGTGATGGCCGGGGTGGCCGTCACCTGCGAGGAGTGCGAGGGCAAGCGGTTCCAGGCGGCGGTGCTCGACTACCGGCTGGGCGGGCGGGACATCAGCGAGGTGCTCGCGATGTCGGTGGCCGAGGCCGAGGCGTTCTTCGGCGCGGGGGAGGCGCGCACCCCCGCCGCGCACCGGATCCTGCGCCGCATGGACGACGTGGGCCTGGGCTACCTGCACCTGGGCCAGCCGCTGACCACGCTGTCCGGCGGCGAGCGGCAGCGGCTCAAGCTGGCCGCCCGGATGGGGGAGAAGGGCGGCGTCTACATCCTCGACGAGCCCACCACCGGCCTGCACCTGGCCGACGTCGAGCAGCTGCTGGCCCTGCTGGACCGGCTGGTCGACTCCGGCACCTCGGTGATCGTCATCGAGCACCACCAGGCGGTCATGGCGCACGCCGACCGGATCATCGACCTGGGCCCCGGCGCCGGGCACGACGGCGGCCGGGTGGTCTTCGAGGGCACCCCCGCCGAGCTGGCCGCCGCCCGCTCCACGCTCACCGGGGAGCACCTGGCGGACTATGTGAAGGCCTGAGCGGAATCCGGCGGTCGGCCGTCTAGACCGAGGGGTCGCGGCCGTACAGCCGCTTCGCCCAGAGGTAGCCGCCCAGCGCGATGACGCCGCACCAGCCGAGCGCCAGCGGTACGGAGTCCCCGGCGCCGGTCCCCGCCAGCAGCCCGCGCAGGGTCTCGATGACGGGGGTGAAGGGCTGGTACTCGGCGAACCACCGCAGCCCGGCCGGCATCGTCTCCGTGGGCGCGAAGCCGCTGCCGAGGAAGGGCAGGAACATCAGCGGCATCGGCACGTTGCTCGCGGTCTCGACGCTGCCCGAGGCCAGGCCGAGCGCCACCGTCAGCCAGGTGAGGGCGAAGGCGGCCAGGAGCACCAGCCCGGCCGCGGCGAGCCAGTCGCCCGGCCCGGCGGACGGGCGGAACCCCAGGAGCAGCGCCGCCCCGATGACGACCGCGACGCTGAGCACCGTCTGGATCAGGCTGCCGACGACGTGGCCGGTGAGCACCGAGACCCGGGCGATGGCCATGGTGCGGAACCGGGCCACGATGCCCTCGGTCATGTCGGTGGCGACCGAGATGGCCGTGCCCTGGGCGGTGGAGGCGATCGTCATCAGCACGATGCCGGGGACCAGGTATTCGAGGTAGGCGGCGCGTCCGCCCGATGGGCCGCCCCCGAGGCCGGCGCCCATGGCGTCGCCGAAGACGTAGACGAACAGCATCATCAGGAGCAGGGGCATCCCGACGAGCATCAGCGTGACGGAGGGGGAGCGCCACAGGTGCTTGACCTGGCGTCCGACCATCGTCGCCGAGTCGCCGACGGCGTGGGTGAGTGCGGTCATGGTCGAGCCGCCTTTCGCTGCTCGTCGCCGGTGCCGGTGAGGGCCAGGAACACGTCGTCCAGGTCGGGCGTGTGCACGGACAGCTCCTCGGCCTCGATCGCCTCGGCGTCGAGGCGGTCCAGGAGCGAGCGCAGCCCGGTGACGCCGCCGTCGCCGGGGACCTGAAGGACCAGGGCCTCCTCGTCGCGGGTGCCGCCGAGGACGCGGGCGGCGGCGTCGAGGCGGTCGGCGGCGGCGAAGCGCAGCCGGACGTGGCCCCCGGACACCCGGCGCTTCAGCTCGTCGGCGGTGCCCTCGGCGGCGATGGCGCCCCGGTCGAGGACCGCGATCCGGTCGGCGATCCGGTCGGCCTCCTCCAGGTACTGGGTGGTGAGGAAGACGGTGGTGCCGTCGGCGGCCAGAATGCGGATGATCTCCCACAGGCCGCGCCGGCTGCGCGGGTCCAGGCCGGTGGTGGGCTCGTCGAGGAAGAGCAGGCGGGGCTCGCCGACCAGGCCCATCGCCAGGTCCAGACGGCGCCGCATGCCCCCGGAGTAGGCGGCGGCGGGCTTGCGGGCGGCGTCGGCCAGGTCGAAGCGCTCCAGCAGCTCGGTGCTGCGCCGCCGGCCGGTGCGCCGCCCCAGGCGGTGCAGGTCGGCCATCAGCCTCAGGTTCTCCTCGCCGGTGAGCAGGCCGTCGACCGCCGAGTACTGGCCGGTGACGCCGATCCCGGCGCGCACCGCGTCGGGGTCGTGGGCCGGGTCGTGGCCGAGGACCTCGATCCGGCCGGCGTCGGCGCCGATGAGCGTGGTGAGGATCTTGACCACGGTCGTCTTGCCGGCGCCGTTGGGGCCCAGGAGGGAGAAGACCGTCCCGGCGGGGATCTCCAGGTCGATGCCGTCGAGCACGGTCTGCTCGCCGTAGGACTTGCGCAGCCCGGCGACCGACACGGCGGTCGCGGTTCGGGCGGGGGGCGGTGTCATCACTGCCTCTCGTTCGGGGGGGCGGCGGGCGGGTCAGGCGCGGCGGACCACGACGTCGCCGAAGCGGGCGCGCGCGTGCACCTCGACGGTGTCCTCGGAGCTCTCCGGGCCGTCGGCCTCCTCCAGGGAGCTGCGCACGGTCCCGTGTTCGGAGGCGGCGTCGATCCAGGCGGCGGTGCCCGAGCGGATGCCGACCTCCAGCTCCCCGTAGGAGGAGCGCAGGTCCACGCGGCCGCGGACCGCCTCGCCGAGCAGGATGTTGCCGTGGGCGGCCTTGGCCTCGACGGAGTCCAGGACGCGGTCGGCGGTGAGGTCGCCGGTGGCCGAGGCCATGTGCAGGGAGCCGGTGGCCGTGCCGACGGTGATGGTGCCGGTGGTGGTCTTCAGGGCGGCGGTCCCGTCCATCTCCTGGACGCGGATGCGGCCGGTGCCCGTGGTGATCTCGGCCTTCCCGGCCAGCCGGTCCAGCAGGACGTTGCCGGTGGAGAGCCGGACCCGGGCGCCGCCCAGGAGGCCCTCGCCGCGGACGTTGACGAAGTCGGCGCGGACCTGCAGGTGCGAGCCGGCGGGCAGCTCGACGGTGATGTCGACCATGCCCTTCTGCAGCATCCGCCCCAGGCCGCTCTTCTGGGTGGCCACGGTGAGGCGGCCACCGGAGCAGTCGACCTGGACCTGGTCGGCGGCCCGGACGTCGGCGTCCTTGCCGGGGTCGAGGGGGCGGACGCTGACGGCGGTGTCGGTGCGGTCGGAGGCGGTGATCTGCAGGCCTCCGGCCACGACGTCGATGTCGGCGGTGATGGGCCCGGGGGTGTCGAACGTGGTCACGGCGGTCTCCTCGCTGTGGTGCCGGTGGTGGCGGTGGTGGTGGGGGTGGTCGGTCATCGGACCCACCCGGTGTAGCCGCGCCCGACCTGGCGGCCGGTGACGCGTCCGGACGGCTGGTCGGTCCCGCCGCCGAGGGCGGAGCCGACCGCGCGCACCAGCCAGGCGTTGACCGAGAGGCCTTCGAGCCGGGCGGCGTCCTCGACGAGCGGCTTGAGGCGGTCGGGCAGGCGCAGGGTGATCCGGGAGGTGCCGCCGTCCTCGGCCTCGGGCGGAAGCGGGCGGGGCGACGCCGCCGGGTCGGGCGCCTCGGCGCCGGCGGGGCCGACCGGGGGCGGCGTCACGATGAAGTCGGCCTGGCCGCCGCGCAGCCGGACCTCGACCGAGGCCGGGGCGACGTCGCGGGTGATCTCTTCGGCGGCGGAGGACAGGGCGTCCAGCAGGGCCAGTCGCGCGGCCGGCTCCAGGGCTGCGGTCAGGCGCTCGGCGATCGCCCGGGTCTCCTCCCCGCCGGCTTCGGCGGCCGTCACGAGTTGGCGGCGGAGGTCGTCCACATACGGTGTGAGGTCCATGACGCCATGATGGCGTCATGAATGACGTCGCGTCAAGGGTGCGATGACGTCAAAATGTGTTAAGGTGGTGTCATGGCGGCGTCAAGCGGGCTTTGCCGATTCGAGGGCGAGATCGTCGGAGGGGCAGGCCACACTCGGAGACAGTCCGGGTGCACCGGATGCACCTGCCACCGATCAGACGGCGGAGGACACACGCCATGATCACCACCGATTTCCTGCCCGGATCGCCCTGCTGGGTCGATCTCGGCGCCCCCGATCCGCAGGCCGCCTCGGACTTCTACCGGGCGGTCCTGGGCTGGCGGACCCGGTCCGCCGGGCCCGACGCGGGCGGCTACGCCTTCTTCACGTCCGAGGACCGGACGGTCGCCGCGCTGGGCCCCCTGACCGAGGAGGGCGCCCGGTCCGCCTGGACGGTCCACTTCTGTGTCCCCGACGCCGAGGCCGCCGCCGCCGCGGTGGAGAAGGCCGGCGGCGCCGTCCGCGTAGCACCGATGGACGTCATGGGCCTGGGCGTGCTCGCGCACTTCACCGACCCGCAGGGCGGGCGGTTCGCCGTCTGGCAGTCCCAGGACTTCGCCGGATTCGACGCCGCCGACACCCCCGGCGCCCTCGACTGGGTGGAGCTGTGGACCACCGACTCCGCCGGCGCCCGCGCCTTCTACGACGCGGTCTTCGGGTGGTCCTTCCAGGACACCGAGCTGCCCGGCGGCGGAGGCACCTATACCCTGCTCACCCCGGCCGGCGCCGGGGAGGAGCGGATGCACGGCGGCATGATGCAGATGGCCGCCGCCGACCTGGCGCTGACCCAGGGCGACGCCGACTGGCACCCGGTCTTCCGGACCGAGGACTGCGCCGCCGCCGCGGCGGCCGTGGCGCCGGCCGGCGGCCGGGTGCTCATGGGCCCGGAGGACGCACCGGGCGTGGGCCGCCTCGCGGTGTGCACCGACCCGGCCGGCGCGGACTTCGTCCTGCTGCAGCCGCGGCCGGAGTGAGCCCTACCGCATCGATGGCGGGGGGCGGTGCCCGTGGATACGCTGAATCCGGGCCGTCCCCCGCTTCAGGGTCGCGTCAGGGCCATCCCCGATGCGGGCCGCCGCGCGCGGCGGGCACCATGGAGGGGCAGGGGCGATCCGGCGAGCGGTGAGGAGTGAACGTGGCCGTGCATGATCCCATCCCGCGTCCGGGGCAGGTTCCGCAGATCCGGCTCACCCATGCCGACCGGGACCGGGCCGCAGAGCGCCTGCAGGAGGCCTACGCCGAGGGGCGGCTGGACGAGTCCGAGCTCGACGAGCGGCTCTCGGTCGCGATGGCGGCGAAGTTCCCCGCCGAGCTGGAGCCGCTCTTCTCCGACCTGGCGGTTCCCGGCGGCGGACCTGCGGCGGCGCCCCACGCCCCGCAGCCGCCGGCCGCGCCCGAGGGGCGGCCCTCCGGAGAGGACAAGGTCTGGTCCGCGGCCGCGCACGCCTCCGGCTACTTCCTGCTCCCCGTCGGCCCGCTGCTGGTGCTGCTGCTGCGCGGCGACTCCTCGCCCTTCGTGCGGCGGCACGCCATGGAGGCGCTGAACTACCAGCTGACCGTGCTCGTCGGCTCGGTCCTCGGGTTCGGCCTGTTCTTCCTCATCCTGCCGATGCTCGCGGCGATGCTGCTCCTGCTGGGGTGGGTGTTCCTGCCCGCCGTCGCCGGGCTGGTGGCGCTGTTGGGCGGCGGCTGGAAGTACCCGCTCACCTGGCGCCCGGTCAAGGACAAGTGACCCCTCCCCCGACCGCTGCGGCCGGCCCCGCCCCCGTGCGCGCGTAGTCTGGAAGACAGACGGGTCTGTACAGCCCGTGCAGAGCCCCGTGCAGAGCGAGGAGGCCCTGATGAGCGCGCAGAGCCCGGCGGCGCAGAGGATCCTGGACACGGCGTCCCGGCTGTTCTATGAGAACGGCATCGACACCACCGGTGTCGACACGGTCATCGCGCGCTCCGGTGTCGCCAAGATGACCCTCTACAAGCACTACGGGTCCAAGGACGAGCTGGTCGCCGCCTATCTGCGCCGGCGCGACGGGCTCTGGCGCGAGCACCTGGCCTCGGCGGTCGAGGCCCGCACCGACCCGCGGGAGCGGCTCACCGCCGTCCTCGACACGCTGCAGGAGTGGCTGGCGGGCGAGACCGAGCAGTACCGCGGGTGCGCCTTCGTGAACGCGGCCGCGGAGGTCTCCGACCCGGACCACCCGGCCCGCGCCGTCGTCGCCGACCACAAGCGGTGGATGCGCTCCTATCTGGACCGGCTGGCCGCCGCGACCGGTGCCCGGGACCCGCACGCCCTCGCCGAACAGCTCTTCGTGGTCCTGGAGGGCGCCCCCGTCACCGCCGTGGTGCACGGGTGCGGTGCGGCGATGGCGGCGGCCCGGGGCGCGGCCGAGGCGCTCATCGCCGCCCACTGCCCCGAGCGGGGGTGATCCCGGCGCCGGTCGCCGCCACCGCGGCCGCGAGCAGGAACGCCTCCGGCAGGGACGCCCGGTCGGCCACCAGGCCGACCAGCGGGGAGCCGGCGGTCTGCCCGGCGGCGATCATCAGGAAGGCCGCCCCCACGCCGAAGGACGGCGCGTCCGGGTACAGCCGGATGCCCCACATCAGCAGGAGCCCGGTGAGCGCGGTGTAGACCGCGCCGAACAGGGCGGTCGCGGTGAACAGGGCGGCGGGGCCGAGGGCGCCCGGCAGGGCGCCCGGGGCCAGCGCGGGCACGGCGGTCACGGCGGCCGCGGCGAGCATGGCCGCCGCCCAGGCGCCGGCCGGGCCCAGGCGGTCGGTGAGGTCGCCGGTGAAGGCGCCGAGGACCCCGGTGGCCCCGAGGCAGATCCACATGGCGACGGAGGCGGTCGGGCCCAGGCCCCCGTGGGTGAGGGCGAGCTCGCGTCCGAAGGTCCACACCGCCGACCCGGCGATGCCCATGGCGGCCGCGGCGGTGAGCATCCGGGCGGAACCGGGGCGGCCGAGCGGGGAGGGCAGGAGCGGGGTCCGGGCCGTTTCCGGCCCGGCGGGGTCCCTTGTGCGGCCGGGCGGCAGGGTGCGGGCGTTCCACAGGGTCACGGCCAGGGCGAGGGCCGAGAAGGCGAGCCAGGCGGGGCGCCAGTGGGCCCCGG
The DNA here is from genome assembly GCF_000341245.1 of Nocardiopsis halophila DSM 44494. Lineage (GTDB taxonomy): Bacteria > Actinomycetota > Actinomycetes > Streptosporangiales > Streptosporangiaceae > Nocardiopsis_A > Nocardiopsis_A halophila. Next base: position 19,423 of record NZ_ANAD01000142.1, on the reverse strand, counting down.
CGGCAAGTGCGACCGGGCCGGAGACGGCCACCCCGAGGCCGGTGCCGGCGTTGACGATGTTCTGCATGCGGTTCCGCAGGTGCGGGGCGACGCGGTGGGCGATCGCCTCGGCCAGCGGAGGGGAGGCCGCGCCGGTGCTCGCGCCGCCGACCAGGACGCCGGTGGCGAGCGCCGCAGGGCCGGGGGCGGTGGCGACCAGGGCGGTCCCCGCGGTGGCGAGCGCCCCGGCGCCCACGGCCACCCGGCGCGGCGGAAGGGATCCGGAGGCCAGCATGGACACCGCGATCGCGGCGCAGTAGGCGGCGTAGCCGCCGGAGGCGATGAGCCCGGCGGCCGAGGCGCCGAGTCCGAACTCGTCCCGGAAGGCGGGGACGAACAGGCCGTAGGCGAAGCGGGCGATGCCGTAGGTGACGGCGATCAGCGCCGTCCCCGCGGCGGCGAGCCGCACCGGCCGGCCGAACCGGGGCCGTGCGGAGGAGGAGGTGCCGGTGAACGTCATGCCGCGAGTATAGACAGACAGGTCTGTCTATTTCGAGAAGGGGGAAACGNCCGCCGCGAAAGGTTCGCGGCGGCCCCGTCGGTCGTCGGGCGCGGGGCCCGGGGTCACTTCTTGGCGGCGCCGTCGGCCTCGGGGCCGGCGCCGACGCCGGCGACCTCCTCGGTCTTGGCCTTGGCGGCCTCCTTGGCGTCCTGGGCCTTGGACTGCAGCTGCTCGCGGGTCTCGCGGACCTGCTCGCGGGCCTGGTCCAGGTTCTCCTGCCACTCGGCGTCCTGGGCGGCCTTGCGCAGGCGGACCACGCCGTAGACGGTGGCGGCGCCGAGCGCGGCCACGCCCACCAGCACCACGGCCTTGGGCACGCGGCGGCCGCCGTGGCGGGCCGCGATCAGGCCGCGGCGGGTCCGGTTCGGCTCCACCCGCTGGGCGGCGGTGGCGAGCAGGTCCGCCACGCGCGGGGCGACGGTGTCCTCGACACGCAGCGCGGCGGTCTCCAGGCGCGGCGCGGTCCAGCCGCGGGCGCGCAGAAGACCGCGCTCGGCCCCCGCTCGCGCCTGGCCGGCATAGGGCTCAAGGCGCTCCTTCTGCTCGCGGGCGAGCTCCTGGAGACGCGCCATGGCCGCCTCCGCGTCCAGCTCCGCATTGCGACGCTTCATCTGGATGGCCACGGTGAACTCCTTTGCTTGAAGGATATGGACAACCCCCTGCCCGCTGGCGCCGGTTCCCATGCGCCCGGGCGGGGTCACGCCGCTCACACCGGCGGGCGCCCCTCCGCCGGGGTGCGGCCTGAGCGGGCGTTATGCACGCGTTATATCAACATAGGCGTCCCAAGGCGGACACCGGGCGTTCAACACGCTCCGCGGCTCTCCGCCTCCGACGCCCCGGGCCGCGCCCCCCGTTCCCCCCGCCCCCGCCGGCCCCTCCCGCCCCGGTGCGCCGAAGCCTTCGGGGGACGGGGCCCGTGCCCGGTAACGTGGGGGCGTACGCAACGGCGATGGAAAGGCACGTGGTGTCCGACGCAAACGGACAGCCCAAGGCGCGGCTGAAGACCAACCAGGGGACGATCGTCGTCACGCTCTTCGCGGACAAGGCTCCGGAGACGGTCGACAACTTCATCGGACTGGCCGAGGGGACCCGCCAGTGGGTCGACCCGACCACCGGCAAGCCGAGCAACGGCAGGCTCTACGACGGGACGATCTTCCACCGGGTCATCGAGAACTTCATGGTCCAGGGCGGCGACCCGCTGGGCAACGGGCGCGGCGGCCCCGGCTACAAGTTCAAGGACGAGTTCCACGACGCGCTCAAGTTCGACCGCCCCTACCTGCTGGCGATGGCCAACGCCGGGCCGAACACCAACGGGTCGCAGTTCTTCATCACCGTGGGCACCCCGGACTGGCTGAACAACCGGCACACCATCTTCGGCGAGGTCGTCGAGGGCGCCGAGATCGTGCAGGCGATCTCCGAGGTGGCGACCAACCCGCAGGACCGGCCGCTGGAGGACGTGGTCCTCGAGTCCGTCGAGATCGAGCGCTAGGTCCCCGATGGCCGCGGACCCCTCTCCGTCCCCGGGCACGGGTGCGGCTCCGGTGTGCTACCGGCACCCGGACCGCCCCGCCCGCATCACCTGCACCCGCTGCGAGCGGCGGATCTGTCCGGACTGCATGCGCGACGCCTCGGTGGGCCACCAGTGCCCCGAATGCGTCGCCGAGGCGAACCGCCGCACGCCCGCGCCCCGCACGGTCTTCGGCGGGCGCACCACGGCGGCCCCGTACGCCACCTGGACCTTCATCGGCCTGATGGTGGCCGGGTTCGGCGTCCAATCGGTGAACTGGGACGTCACCGGGCTGTTCGGGATGAACGCGCTGGCCGTGGTCTTCCTCGGCGAGTGGTACCGGATGATCACCGCGGCGTTCCTGCACGGCGGCCTGATGCACCTGGCCTTCAACGCGTTCGCCCTGTACGTGGTGGGGCGACAGTTGGAGTCCTGGCTGGGCCACGTGCGGTACGTGGCGCTGTGGGTGCTCAGCGCCCTCGGCGGCTCGGCGGTGACGCTGGTGGTGACCGCGGTGACGGCCGTGGCGTCCGGCGCCGTGCAGCCGCAGCTGTCGGTGGGCGCCTCAGGGGCCGTGTTCGGCCTCTTCGGAGCGGTGCTGGTGCTGGGCCGGCGACTCGGGCTGGACACCCGGTTCGTGCTGCTGCTCTTGGCGGTGAACCTGGTGATCACGTTCATGCCGGGCCTGAACATCGCCTGGACCGCGCACGTGGGAGGGCTGCTGACCGGTCTGGCCCTGGGGGCCGGGTTCGGCTACCTGCCCCGGGACCGGGAGGGTTCGGGGAGGGACCGCGGCTCCCGTAAGGCGGCGACGCACCTGGTCGTCGCCGGGGGCTGGACGCTGCTGATCGCGGTGGCGTCGGTCGTGAGCACGGTGGTGCTGCTCAGCATCGTGTGACCGGTCGTGACGGCGAAGGGGCGGGACCCGGCGGGTCCCGCCCCTTCCGCGTGCGCGCCGGTGCCTCAGAGCACGGTGATGCGCTCACAGCGGGGGCGCCGCGAGTCGAACACATCTTCCCACAGGCTGTGGACAACCATGTGGACAGAACCGTGCCGGGTTGTGGACAAACGTCCGATTCTCCCTACTGAGCAGGGAAAACGGGCTCAATGCCAGCGTGTGGACAAGATGACGCAGATGATGATCCCGCCGAAGCCGATGGCCAGGTTCCAGTTGCCCAGTTCCGCCATGAACGGGATCTTCCCGTCCACCCCGGCGATGTAGTACGTCGCGATCCACAGCACGCCCGCGATGCCGAACGTGAGCATCGTCGGCACCAGCCATCGCGGGCTGACCTTGGGCTTGACCGCTTCCGCCGGAGGCGTGTAGACGGCCTTCTTCTTGCGATCGTTGCGGGACTTGGGCACGGTCGCTGCTCCAATTACCAATCGGCCGGAACGGGCGCGTTGCGGGGACCAGTCTACGCCCGGGTCAGTCCCGGCGGCCCCACGGGAAGTCTCCGACCCCGTCACCGTCCCCGTCGCCGTCTCCGCCCTGGCCGCCGTCATCGCCCCCGTCGTCTCCGCCCTGGCCGTCGTCGCCGGTGGGCGGGCCCGTGGGGTCCTGCGGCCGGCGGGCGAGGGTCACGGTCACCAGGCTCCCCGGCTCGACCTCCTGGCCGGACTGCGGGTCCTGGGCGATGACCGTACCGGGCTCGGCCTCGGGGTCGTCGGCCTGCTGGAAGGAGCTGTTGAGCCCGGCGTCCGAGAGCAGCTGGGCCGCCTCCTGCTGGGTGCGGCCTTCCAGGTCGGGCACCTCCACGGTCCCGGTTCCCTCGGAGACCACCAGGTCCACCGCCGAGCCGGGCGCGGCCTCCTCCCCGGAACCGGGCGAGGAGCGGATCACCACGCCCTCGTCGTAGTCGTCGGACTCCTCGCGGGAGACCTCGCCGACGGACAGGTCGCGGTCCTGCAGCTCCTGCTTCGCGTCCTCCTCGGTCATCCCGGCCAGCGACGGCACCTGCACCGCCTCGGGCCCCGAGGAGATGTACACCGTGATGTCGGAGTCCGCGGGAAGGGTCTCGCCCTCCTCCGGGTCGGTCCGGGTGGCCTGCCCCTCGTCGTAGTCCGCGCTGGGCTCGCTCTCCTCGGAGACGCTCCCGGTGAAGCCCTCCTCCTCCAGCGTCTGCTGCGCCTCGTCGAAGGACTGCCCGGCCACGTCGGGAACGGTCAGGCTCGCGGGCTCGTCCTCGCCACCGCCGCCGTCGTTCCCGGTGCCGTTCATCAGCAGGAACCCGGCCAGGGCGAGCGCGGCCACGACCGCCAGGCCCAGCAGCACCCACAGCGCCGTCTTGCCGCCCCCGCCGTCGCGCCGGTCGTCGTAGTCGTCGCGGTCCTCGTCCACCGGCGGCAGCGCCGTGGTGGACCCGGCGGCGCCCATGGCCATGGTGTCGGGCGCCGGCTGCATGCCCTGCAGCCCCCGCTCCAGGTCCTGGCGCATCTCCTCGGCGCTCTGGTAGCGCTCGTCCCGGTCCTTGGCCATGGAGCGCAGCACGACCGCGTCCAGCCAGTCCGGGATCTCGGGGTCGACGTCGGCCGGCGGCACCGGGTCCTCGCGCACGTGCTGGTAGGCGATGGAGACCGGGGAGTCGCCGGTGAACGGCGGGCCGCCGGTGAGCAGCTCGTAGAGCACGCAGCCGGTGGAGTAGATGTCGCTGCGGGGGTCGACGCGCTCGCCGCGGGCCTGTTCGGGGGACAGGTACTGGGCCGTGCCGATGACCTGGGAGGCCTGGGTCATGGTGGCCTGGTCGTCGTTCATCGCCCGCGCGATGCCGAAGTCCATCACCTTGACCTCGGCCTGCCGGGTGAGCATCACGTTGGCCGGCTTGATGTCCCGGTGCACGATGCCGTTGCGGTGGCTGTACTCCAGCGCCCGCAGGATGCCCTCGGTGATCTCGGCGCACCGCTCGGGCAGCAGCCGCCGCCCGTCGTCGAGGATCTCCTTCAGGGTGCGCCCGTCGACGTACTCCATCACGATGAACGGCAGCGGCACGCCGTCCACGATGTCCTCGCCGGTGTCGTAGACCGCGATGATGGACGGGTGGTTCAGCGAGGCCGCCGACTGGGCCTCGCGCCGGAACCGCTCCTGGAAGGTGTGGTCCCGGGCCAGGTCGTGGCGGAGCGTCTTCACGGCCACCAGCCGGTCGAGGCGCAGGTCGCGGGCCCGGTGGACCTCCGCCATGCCGCCGCGCCCGATGAGGGCGTCGAGCTCGTAGCGTCCGCCGAAGAGCCGTGGCTGTGACATGTGCTGAACAGTTCCTTGTGTCGTCGCGGTGGCCGGGTCGTCGGGTCAGGGTCCTTCGCCGGCGTCCCCGCCGTCCCCGGGTTCGTCGCCCCCGGGTTCCTCGCCGCCGCCGGTGTCGTCGTCGCCCCCGGCCGGCGGGGGCGTGTCCCCGCCGCCGGGGTCGGTGCCCTCGTCCGGGGAACCGGTCTCGGGCGGCGGCGTGGTCTCCGGGTTCTCGCTGGGCGGCGGCTCCTCGGTGACCGGAGCCTCCCCGCCGTTCTCGGGCGGGACGTATCCGCCGTCCCCGCCCCGGCCGGTCCCGGTCGCGTCGTCCTGCGTCTGCTGCTGCGTCTGTTCCTGCGAGGGTTCGGAGGGGGTCGGCGAGGGCGAGCCGTCCCGCTGCTCGTTGCCGACGCTGCGCCCCTCCTGGCCGCCTTCGTTCCAGTAGGCTCCGGCGAACGCCACGCCGACCACCACCGCCACCGCCGCGACCACGGCCGCGATCACCAGCGGGAGGCGGGCGCGCAGGCCGCCGGATCCGCGGGCCACCCTATCCGAGGAGCGTTCCCGGTCCGCGGACCAGGACCCCGTGGCGGTGCGCTGGGCCGACGGGTTCGCCACCACGGTGCGTGTGGGGTCGGTCAGGTCCATGGCGGTGGTGGCGCCCAGCTCCTCGGCGGCGCGGCGCAGCGTCTGCACCGCGCGGGCCACCTCTCCGGCCGACTCGGGCCGGTCCGCGGGGTCCTTGGCCAGCAGCGCCAGCACCAGGTCGGCCAGCGGCGCCGGCAGGTGCGCGGGCAGCGGCGGGGGCGGCTCGCGGGTGTGCGCCAGGGCCAGCGCCAGCGGGCTGTCGGCGGTGAACGGCGGCTGCCCGGCCAGGCACTCGTAGGCCACCACGCCCAGGGCGTAGATGTCCGAGGCGTGCGTGGCGGGGCGGCCGGAGGCCTGCTCGGGGGAGATGTACTGGGCGGTGCCCATCACCATGCCGGTCTGGGTGAGCGTCACCGACTCCTCGCCGCGGGCGATGCCGAAGTCGGTGAGCTTGACCGTGCCGTCGTCGGTGACCAGCAGGTTGCCCGGCTTGATGTCGCGGTGCACCACCCCGCGGGCGTGCGCGGCGGCCAGCGCGGCCGCGGCCTGGGCGACGATGTCCGTCGTGACGCCGGGCTCCAGGCCCTCGTTGCGCTTGAGGATGGAGGAGAGCGGCTCGCCGGGGACCAGCTCCATGATCAGGAACGCCCGGTCGTCCTGCTCGCCGTAGTCGTAGACCTGGGCGATGCCGGGGTGGGACAGCCCGGCGGTGATGCGCGCCTCGGTGCGGAACCGCTCGCGCGAGGTGGGCTCGGCCATCTGCGCCGGGTGCAGCAGCTTGACCGCCACCGGGCGGTTCAGGAGCGTGTCGGTGGCGCGCCAGACCGTGCCCATGCCGCCGGAGCCGATCTGCTCGTCGAGCTGGTAGCGGCCGCTGAGGACGGTGCCCGACAAGCCCGTGGGGTCGTCGGCGGCGCCACCGGGGTCGTTGTCGCTCACTCGTTGATCACAGCTTCCATGATGCCCTTGGCGATGGGGGCGGCGAGGACGCCGCCGCTCTGGCCGCCGTGCTCGACCACGACGGCCACCGCCACCTGGGGGTCGTCTGCGGGCGCGAAGGAGATGAACCAGTTGTGCGTGGGGCCGCTGCCGGTCTCGGCGGTGCCGGTCTTGCCCGCCACCTGCATGCCGGGGATGGCGCCCTGGCTGCCGGAGGCGTCCTCGCCCTCGGTCACCAGGACCATCATGTCCGTGAGGTCGTCGGCGGTCCGGCCGCTGACCGCGGTGGAGAGCTTCTCGGGCGTGTGGCCCTCGATCGTGGACAGGTCGGAGTCCTTGACCGAGTCGACCAGGTAGGGCTTCATGACGTCGCCGTCGTTGGCGACGCCGGCGGCGACCATCGCCATCTGCAGCGGGGTCGCCTCGACGTCGGCCTGCCCGATGCCCGAGCGCCCGAGCAGGTTCCGGTCGGTCTCGTTGGGGTAGTTGCTGCCGAGCGCGGGGATCGGGACGTCCATCTCCCCCTGGTTGAACCCGAAGGCGTCGGCCTGCGCGGTCATCTTGTCCGCGCCGAGCTCGATGGCCCAGTTGGCCATCGAGGTGTTGCAGGACTGCTCGATGGAGTGGGCCAGGGGGTCGGGCTGCCCGCCGTTGCACGGCCCGTTCCAGGCGTTGGGCAGCGGGGCGCCGAGGTCGATGCTGGCCGGGGCGTCCATCGTGGAGTCGGGGTCGGCGCCGTTCTCCAGCGCGGCGGCCGCGGTGACCACCTTGAAGGTGGAGCCCGGCGGGTAGCGCTCCTGGAGGGCCCGGTTGAGCAGCGGCTTGCGCTCGTCCTCGGTCAGCTCCTCCCAGCGGGTGTTCGCCGCCTCGGTCTCGGTGAGGCTGCTCACGCCGTTGGGGTCGTACGTCGGGTTGGAGTACAGGCCCAGGATGGCGCCGGACTCCGGGTCGAGCGCGACCGCCGCGCCGTTCTTGCCCAGTGCCTCGAAGCCGTCCATGGCCGCCTGCTGGGCGGCGGGGTCGATGGTCAGCTCCACGCTGGCGCCCTGCGTCTCGGCGCCGGTGATCGTGTCCATGAAGTTGCGCACGGCCAGCCGCTCGTCGCTGCCGTCCAGCAGCGAGTTCTCCGTCTTCTCCACGCCTTCGGTGCGGATCGGGAAGGTGCCCACGGCGTGCGCGTAGAGCCCGTTGGCGGGGTAGTGCCGCTGGTACTGGTCGCTGTCCTCGCTCACCGGCTCGGAGTAGGCGACCTCCTCGCTGCCGATCAGGATCGGGCCGCGCGGGTTGGTCAGGACGTCGATGTACTGCCGGGAGTTGAAGGGGTGGTTGCGCAGCGATTCGGCCTGGAACGCCTGGATCCAGGTGACGTTGAGCAGCAGGACGCCGAACAGCGCCATGCTGAAGATCGCGAGCCTGCGGATGGGCGTGTTCATCGTTGGATCACCTGGGTCGCGCCCTCGTCCTGGATGGCCTGCGGGGCGGGCTTGCGGGCGTTGTTGCTCATGCGCATCAGCAGGGCCAGCATGACCCAGCTGGACAGCAGCGCCGATCCGCCCTTGGCGACGAACGGGATGGTCGCACCGGTCATCGGGATGACCCGGGTGACGCCGCCGATGACGACGAACGTCTGGAAGCCGATCAGGAACGAGATGCCCGAGGCGAACATCTTGATGAACAGCTCCTTGGAGGCCAGCGCGATGCGCATGCCCCGCTCCACCAGCAGGGTGAGGGCCAGCAGCATGACCATGACGCCGGTCAGCCCGAGCTCCTCACCGAAGGCGGTGAAGATGAAGTCGTTCTGCACCTCGAAGACGAAGCCGGGCTTGCCGCCGCCGAGGCCGGTGCCGGTCATCCCGCCCTCGGCCATCGCGAACAGGCCGCGCACGAGCTGCTGGCTGTTGCCGGCGGTGTTGCAGAACGCGTCCGGGTTGGCCAGCGCCGCGTCGGTGCAGTACACCTCGGGGTCGAAGGCGTTCAGCCAGGTCACCATGCGGACCCGGAAGTGGTGCACGAACGGGTAGAGCAGCGCGCACGCCCCGAAGAAGGCGGCCAGGCCGATCACGATCCACGACGACCGGTGCGTGGCCACGTAGATCATCGCCAGGAAGGTGCCGAACAGCATCAGCGAGGTGCCCAGGTCGTTCATCAGGATGACCAGGACGATGATGCAGAAGCCCCACATGACGGCCATCGGCGCCATGTCGCGCATGCGCGGCAGGTCCAGGATCTTGAACCGGCCGACCTTGACCTGCTTGCTGGCGAGCGAGAGCACGTCGCGCTTGCTCACCATGTAGCCGGACAGGAAGATGACCAGCGCGATCTTGGCGAACTCCGAGGGCTGCAGGCTGGTGAAGCCCAGGTTGACCCACTGCCGGGCGCCGTTGACCGTCATGCCGATGCCCGGCAGGAGCGGGAGCAGCAGGAGCACCACGGCGGCGAGCGCCATCAGGTAGGGGTAGCGCTGGAGGGTGCGCGGTTCCTTGAGGAAGAAGATGATGCCGGCGAAGACCGCCATGCTCGCGGCGGTCAGGATGAGCTGGTTCATCGGGCCGGCGCCCTCGATCTCCCCCTGCTCCAGGCGCCACAGCATCGCGATGCCCAGCCCGTTGAGCAGGGTGGCGATGGGCAGCAGGAGCGGGTCGGACCAGGGCGCGAAGAAGCGGATGAACACGTGCGCCAGCAGGGCGAGCCCGCCGAACAGCCCGCCGTAGAGGAACAGCTGGGGCGGCATCTCGCCGTTGCGGGTCAGCCCGGTCTCGATCAGGGCGTACAGGGTCAGGCCGATGGCCAGCAGGGTCATGGCCAGCTCGGCGTTGCGCCGCTTGACCGGCGGGAGCGCGAGGCTGTTCGACGCGGCGCTCACCGGGGCTCTCCGGACGGATCGTCGGAGGTGCGGGTGTTGTCGGCCGAGCCCTCGGAGGAGTCGGCGGCACCGGTGTCCTCACCGCTGCACTCGGGGTCGCTGCCGCACTGGTCGGCGGCGGTGCGCAGCTCCTGGACCTGGGAGTCGGCCTCGCCCCGGTCGGAGAACTCGATGGTGCGCTCGACCGCGCCGCGCTCGGTGGTGGGCAGCGCGTCCAGCGCGATGCCGGTGTCCTCGATCTGCTCGGCGAGCCGGTAGCCGGCCACGTCGGTGTTGATGCCCTGGTACAGGCCGACGGTGCCGCCCTCCTCGGAGACGCCGATGAAGTACCGGCCGTTCAGGTAGGAGGTGCCCAGGTACCAGCCGGCGCCGGCGATCAGGGCGACCACGACCAGGAACGCGGTGACCATGGGCCACCAGCGGCGGGGCCGCGGCGCCTCGTCGTCCTCGTCCCCGGGGGGCGCGTCGGAGCCCATCCCGGGGGGCCGGGTCATCTCGGCGGTGTCCCCGGCCGAGCGGTTCAGGCCCTGGGCCCGGCCGGCGGGGGTGTCCGGGGTCATGGCCGGCTCGCGGCGCTGGTCGGCGGCGCCGACCACGGCCGCGTCCCGGGTGGGGCCGACCGGGTCGGTGGCGCTGTCGATGACGTCGGCGACCACCGCGGTGATGTTGTCCGGGCCGCCGCCGCGGTTGGCCAGGTCGATCAGGCGCCGCGCGGCCGCGTCCGGGCTGCGCTCGGCCTCCAGGGTCTCCTTGATGGTGGCGGCGCTGACCACCCCGGACAGCCCGTCGGAGCAGAGCAGGTAGCGGTCGCCGGGGCGCGCCTCGCTGATCGCGATGTCGGGGTCGACCTGGGAGCGGCCGTCCAGGGCGCGCAGCAGCAGGGAGCGCTGGGGGTGGGTGGCGACCTCCTCCTCGGTGATCTTGCCCTCGTCCACGAGGGTCTGCACCAGGGTGTGGTCGTGGGTGATCTGCCCGAACTCACCGCCGCGCAGCAGGTAGGCGCGGGAGTCGCCGATGTGGATCATGGCCACCCGGGCGCCCGACCACAGCATCGCGGTCAGGGTGGTGCCCATGTTCTCCAGCCGCGGCTCCTCGCGCACGCGCTGGGCCAGGGTGGTGTTGGCGGCCTCGACGGCGCGCTGCAGCGCGTCCGTCATGTTCTCGGTGGAGGGGACGTCGTCGTCGAGCGGCATCAGGGCCGAGATCGCCATGGCGCTGGCGATCTCGCCCCCGGCGTGCCCGCCCATCCCGTCGGCGACCGCGAGCAGGTACGGCCCGGCGTAGCCGGAGTCTTCGTTGCCTTCGCGGAGGCACCCTACGTCGGAGTACGCCGCGTAGCGGAGAGCGATTGTCATTTGCGCAGTTCCAGGACCGTTTTGCCGATGCGGATGGGTTGCCCCACCGAGACGGGCTGGGGGCGGGTCAGCCTCTGCTGGCCGAGGTAGGTTCCGTTCGTCGAGCCCATGTCCTCGACGAACCAGCGGCCGTTCTCGGAGTAGATCCGCGCGTGCCGACCGGAGGCGTAGTCGTCGTTGATGACGAGGGTGGCGTCCTTGGCGCGGCCGATGAGGATCGGGTGGGGGCCGAGGGGGAGGGAGTTGCCGGCCAACGGGCCCTTGGTGACCACGAGGGAGCGCGGCTCGTTGCGGCGCCCGCGCGGGGCCTTGGGGGCGGCGGGGCGCCGGGGGGCGCTCGTGGCGTCCTGGCCGGAGGGGGAGGAGCGGGAGCGCCGTTTGGACTTGGCAGGGGCGCCGAGCAGGTCGGTGCGGATGACGCCGACCGCCATGAAGACGAACAGCCAAAGCCCCGCCAGGTAGGCGATCTTGATCAGCATGAGGGTCAAGTCGGACATCGAACTGCTCTTCAGCCCCTGTCGTGCTCTGGCGGGCGGCGCCGGCGCCGCCGCGTTCTCTCGGCCCGAACCCTAGGAGATCGTGTCGGAAAAACCCAACGGACCGGAAGCTCCTGGTCGGTTCCCTCTCTTCTGCTCTCCATGGTCTCGGCCGCCCGGCCTCCGTCGGCGGGCTCCGCTCCCGTACAGACGCGGCGGGAGCGCGTTCGGTTCGCTCTTTTTCCCGGGAACCGGCTCTGCCGCCGGGGCGGGTGCGGCCCTCTAGTCGCGGCGGAAGGTCATGGTGGTGCGGCCCAGGCTGATGCGGGTGCCGTCGACCAGCCCGACCCGGCGCACCTGCTGGCCGTTGACGAAGGTGCCGTTGGTGGAGCCGAGGTCGACCAGCACGGCCTCGTCGTCCTCCAGGCGGATCTCGGCGTGGTGCCGGGAGACCCCGTTGTCCACCAGCCGCAGGTCGCAGTCGGTCCCCCGGCCCAGCAGGGTGACCGGAGTGGTGAGCTCGAAGGACTGCTGCATGCCCTGGCCGGCGGTGCTGCCCTCGGTGGTGGCGCCCCCGGGGGAGATGAGCAGGCGGGGCTTGCCGGGGGCGGACTCGGCGCCGCGCGGCGCGTCGCCCACGGGCCGGCGGATCTCGCCGCTCTCCACGGTGGAGCCGCGCACCACGCCGGAGCGGATGCGGAAGCGGCCCGTCTGCAGCTCGGCGTCGGAGGAGAAGTGGACGCGCACCGGTCCCACGAAGGAGTAGCCCTGTTCGGTGGCGTAGTCCCGGGCGAGCTTGGCCAGCTCCTGGCCGATGCTGTCGGCCATGGCCTCCATCTGCTCGCTGTCGGCGGCGGAGAGCTCGACGATGAAGTCGTTGGGGACCAGGGTGCGCCCCTGGGCGACGATCGCCGCCCGTTCGTCCATCTCGCGCTGCACCGCGCTGGCGATCTCGACGGGCTCGAGCTTGGACTTGAAGGCCCGCGCGAAGGTGCCTTCGATCATGCCTTCAAGGCGCCGCTCGAAGCGTTGGAGCACTCCCACGAGGTACCTCCCTTACTCCACTCCGGTCTAGAACGATCGTAACCGGGTAACCGCGTCCACTGTTTCACGTGCATCGGCCGTACCGCTTCCGGAGGGGGCGGGGGGCCGGCGGAAAACGTGTGCGGACCGGTCCCGGAACCGTGCTAGCCTTATTCATGTCGCCAGGCGGACGGCGCCGGGAACACCGGAAAGCCCGAGCACCGGCCACTGGAGACACCTTATGTATATGTCACTCGGGCGGGTGGCGGAACGGTAGACGCGCACGGTTCAGGTCCGTGTGTCCGAAAGGACGTGAGGGTTCAAATCCCTCCTCGCCCACAGGTGAAGGGCCCCGTCCCCGGATCGGATCCGGGAGCGGGGCCCTTCTCGTGTCCGGGGCCGGTGATCACAGGGGGATCAGGGGGCGAGCACCGCCCCCATGTCCTCGTAGCGGTCGATCTCGCAACCGCCGGACTTGTCGAACTCGGTGGAGACCTCGGTCTCCCCCACGTGGCCGCTCACCTCGGCCACTTCCGGCCCGCCCATCTGGAAGGTGCAGGCCTGGTCCTCGGGGACCTCCTCGAACCCTTCGGCCCCCACCTCCTCCAGGTCGGCGCAGGCCGCCTCGGGGTCGGGGTGGTCGCCTCCGGCGGGACCGCAGGTGAGGGTCCAGCTCTTGGGCTCGGTGTCGCCCTCGGCGGGCGGGTCGTCGGCGTAGGTGATCTCGATGGACAGCTCGGTCGTCGGGGCGCTTGGGGTGTCGGGGCCGTCTTCCGGCGCGGTGACCGTGGTCCCTCCGCACGCGGCCGCCGTGCCGAGCACGGCGGCGAGCGCGCCTGAGCGGACCAGCGCGGCCGCGAGGGTGTGCGTGCGCATACCCTTTGGACGCGGGGCGCTACGGAGCGGTTCCATCCGTTCGGTTCGTTTCGGGCCCGTGCGGAGCCCCCGTCCAACCGACGTCGTGATGAGGGGGAGTCCCGAGGTGTTCGAGCAGAGCGTTCCCGTGGTCGAGGTCGGCACCGTCCCCGAGGACGGGTACGTGCTGGACGTGCGGGAGCAGGACGAGTGGCGGGCCGGGCACGCGCCCCAGGCGGTGCACATCCCGCTGCACGACCTCGCCCAGCGCGCCGGGGAGGTGCCCCGGGACCGCCAGGTGTACGTGGTGTGCCGGGTCGGCGGCCGCTCCGCCCAGGCGGTGCAGGCGCTCAACGAGGCCGGCTGGAAGACCGCCAACGTCGCCGGGGGCATGCAGGCCTGGGCGCTGGCGGGCCGCCCGATGGAGGCCGAGGACGGAGCCGAGCCCCGGGTCGCCTGACCCGCGTGATCCGCGGGCCGCGCGGTGGCACTATGGCCGGGTGACCCCCGATGGCCCGGAGCTCAGCGCCGACGCGGTCCTGGCGTCCTGCCCGGACGCGATGGTCGCCGTGGACGCCCGGCTGCGCGTGGCGGCGTGGAACCCCGCGGCCGAACGGCTCTTCGGGTGGTCGGCCGCCGAGACGCTGGGCCGGCCGGCCCCGATGGTGCCCTCCGAACTGCTCGCCGAGGAGCACGCGGTGCTGGAGCGGGCGCGCGCCGGGGGGCCGGTCTCCATCCTGACCCGGCGGCTGCGGCGCGACGGCACCGCGGTGGACGTGCGGGTCGACACCGGCCCGCTGCACGGCGCGGACGGTGCGCGCGCCGGCTGGCTGCAGGTCTTCCGCCGCGACGGCGACCACGGGGAGCTGCGGTCGCACGCGGCCGAGCGGGCCCGGCTGGTGCGGCGGCTGACCGACGTGGCCGCCGACATCAACGCCGACCTGGACCTGGGTGCGGTGCTGGACCGGATCGCCCGCAGCCTGGCCGAGCTGACCGGCGCCGACGCCGGGGGGTTCGCGCTGATCGAGGGCGACCGGCTGCGCCTGGTCAGCCTGAGCGGCCTGTCGGAGCACCTGAAGGGCTACACCGCCCCGCTGGAGTCGAGCCTGTTCGGGGAGCTGCTGCGCAGCGGCCGGTCGGTGCTGCTGGCCACCGACGACAACCGCAGCCTCGACGACCTGATCTGGGCCGACCTGGACGGGCTGCACACCATCGCGCTGGGGGTGTCCTCGGTGCAGGGCCGGCCCTACGGTGCGCTCTACGCCCTGTACAGCGGGCGCAGGGTCGGCCACGTGGAGCTGGAACTGCTGGAGCTGCTGGCCGCGCACGCCGGGGTGGCCCTGGGCAACGCCATGGCCTACCAGGAGATGGTGCGCCGCCGGGCCAAGGAGCACGCGGTGGTGGAGTCCAGCGCCGACGGCATCGCGGTGCTGGACGGCCGGGGCCGGGTACGCAAGTGGAACCGGGCCGCCGCCGAGCTCACCGGGGTCGCTCCGGCGCGTGCGGCGGGGCGCCCGCCGCCGTTCCCGCTCCCCGAGGGCGAGGGCGAGTCGGTGCGGCACCGCCTTCCGGGGGGACGGTGGGTGGAGATCCTGGTGACCGGGATCGGCGGTACCGAGGAGCGGGTGGTCGACTTCCGGGACATCACCCAGGCCAAGGAGCTGGAAGAGGAGAAGGACCTCTTCATGGCCACGGCCGGGCACGAGCTGCGCACCCCGGTCACCGTGGTCCAGGGGTTCGCCGGGACGCTGGTGCAGCGCTGGGAGCAGCTGGACGACGCGGCCCGCAAGGACGCGGTGCGCACCATCGCCGAGCGCTCCTCGGTGCTGGCGCGGCTGGTGGAGAACCTGCTGCTGGGCGCGGCGGCCGAGGGCGACCTGCGGGTCGGGGCCGAGGAGTTCGACCTGCGCCGGCTGCTGGACGAGGCCGCCGGGGCCTTCTCCTCTTTCTCCGCGCGCCACACGCTCCGCCTCGAGGCGCCCGACCGGCTGCCGGCGGCGCTCGGCGACCCGGTGGCCACCGACGTGATCGTGGGGCAGCTGCTGGAGAACGCGTTCAAGTACTCCCCCGACGGCGGCAGCGTGCGGATGGTGGCCCGGGCCGACGGCGGCCTCCTGGTGGTGGACGTCGAGGACGAGGGGGTGGGCATCGCCCCCGGCGACGAGGAGCGCATCTTCGGGCGCTTCGTGCAGGGCGATGCGGGGGACCGTCGCCGTTTCGGCGGGATCGGCCTGGGGCTGTACATCGTGCGCCGGCTGGCGCGCGCGCAGGGCGGGGACGTCACCGCGGATTCGCGCCCTATTGGGGCGCGGATGAGACTCACATTACATTCGGCGTCCTCGCGGGACGGGGCGGCGGACGACAGTGCCGGAGAGGGCGGGGTTTCGGTCCGATCCGCATCGCGGCCGGAGTCGGACGCGGGCCCGGACCAGGGGCGCTGAGTGTTTCCCTCCCCGGTGAACGGGGCATTTCGGCCCTGGCGGGCTTCAAAGCCGATGCTTTGCCGATAACCGGCGAAAGATGTACCGAGTTCTTCGGGAGACGGGGCGCGTGATGGACGGCTGCTGTGCCGCCGGTGAGCGGGGCGAGGTACGGGAGGACGACATGGCGAAGGCGGTGATCGTTCCCTATGCGCCGTCGAGCGTCACCAGCGCGCGGCAGCGGCTCTGCGCCGAGCTGGAGGACGGCGGCCTGGAGGCCCCGTGCGTCAACGACGCCGCCCTGGTGCTCAGCGAGCTGCTCAGCAACGCCCTGAGGCACGCCTCCCCGCTGCCTCCGCCTTTCCCTCCCGACTCCGTGCAGGTGGGCTGGGAAGTGGCGGACGCCCCTGCGGGCGGGGTCCGCCTGGAGATCCGGGTGTGCGACGGCGGCGCGCCCACGCTGCCCCGGATCGCCCGCCCCTCCCCCTCCGCGCTCGGAGGCCGGGGGCTGGGCATCGTGGAGCAGCTCGCGCGCCGCTGGGGGACCGAGGTCGACGGGGCGGTCACCACGGTGTGGGCCGTCCTGGAGCTGGGCGCCGGCCGGGACGGCGAGGCCTCGGCGCTCGTCTCCTCCCGGACGCGCGTGATGTCCGGCTGAGACGGGGGCGAATCCCGTATCGGGCGATCCCGGGCCTTCGGCCCCGGATGGACGTCAAGTGGCGAAACACCGGTCACCAGGTGGCCAGGTCCGCGCCGTGCCGCTACAGTCACGACTGTGGAGTTGAAGATATCGAGTCAGTCTCACGCGGATTGCGCGGTGGTAACCGTCCGCGGTGAGGTCGACCTGTACACGGCACCGCAGCTGCACAGCGCGCTCGTCGACGCGCTCGACGACGGGGCCCACCGGCTCGTCGTGGACATGTCCGGGGTGGAGTTCTGCGACTCCACGGGCATGAACGTGCTGCTGTCGGGCATGAAGCGCTCCCGGGAGAAGGGCGGCGACCTGGAGCTGGCCGCCCCGCGTCCGGCGGTGACCAAGATCCTCGAGGTCACGGGTCTGGACGGGGTCTTCACCGTCATCGACTCCACCGACGGACTCCCCCTGGCGCCCTCTTCCGCGCACAACTGACCGCTCACCTTTTCGGAGGGGCACCGATGGGCAGTGCTCCGCAAGGGCCGGGGGTCGCGGCCGTGATCGCCGCCAAGGACGAGGCCGACCGCATCGGCGCCACCGTGCGCGCAGTGCGCGGACTCCCCGGCGTGGACCTGGTCGTGGTCGTGGACGACGGATCGGCCGACGCGACCGCCGAGGCGGCGCTGGCGGCCGGCGCGCGGGTGCTGCGGCACTCCCGCAACCGGGGCAAGGGCGCGGCCATGGAGAGCGGCGCCGAAGGGGTGCGGCTGCTCGAGGCTGGCACCGCCGAGGGGGCGCCCCGCCACCGCCACCTGCTCTTCCTCGACGCCGACCTGGGCGCCACCGCCTCCGGGGCCGTCCCGCTGATCGGGCCGGTCGAGCGCGGCGAGGCCGACATGGCCGTCGCCCTGTTCCCCGCCACCCGGATGCGGCTGGGCGGCCACGGCTTCGTGGTGCGGCTGGCCCGGGACGGCATCCGCCGGGCCACCGGCTGGGAGCCCGAGCAGCCGCTGAACGGGCAGCGCTGCCTGACCCGCGCCGCCTTCGAGTCCGCACTGCCGCTGGCGCACGGGTTCGGGGTGGAGACCGGGCTGACCATCGACGTGCTCCACGCTGGCCTGCGGGTGGTGGAGGTGGAGGTGCCGCTGGAGCACCGGGCCACCGGCACCGACCTGCGGGCCCAGGTGCACCGGGCCCGGCAGTTCACCGACGTGGCGCGGGCGCTGGCCGCCCGGGAGCTGGCCCCGGCGCTGGCCCGGAGGCTGCGCCGCACCGGCCGGGAGGCGTCGGCGACCATAAGGTCCGTTTCGCGAAAAATCCAGCAAAGTCGCCGTAGAGATTACGAGTAGTCATGCTCCATGAGCGTGCCGTGGCGGTACGCTCGCAGCGTGTTGACTTCGCTCCTCGCCGCGATCGGCGTACTGGCGGGCCTGGGCGGGCTGGCGGTCGGCGGGTACGCGCTCTGGCGCACCCGCAGGGCCGCCGACGACTGCCGCGACCTGGTGCACCGCCTGCTTCCCGAAGGCAGCGGCGTCGACGTCCGGGCGATCCGGGACGTCGGCGTGGTCCGCTACGACGCGCTGGAGGAGATGTCCGGCGCCCGGTCCTTCTCCCTGGCGCTGCTCAACGCGGCCGGCGACGGCATCGTCGTCACCTCGATCAACGGGCGCACCGAGTCGCGCACCTACGCCAAGGCGGTGCGCGGCGGGGACGCCGCCGAAGAGCTCTCGCCCGAGGAGTACCGGGCGATCCGCACCGCCCGACTGGGCCGGCACCCGGAGGCCGGCGGCGCCTTCCCGGCGCCCGAGGACTCCGGCGCCGTCCGCACCCTGGTCCCCGGCGCGCGCCCCGCGGGGCCGCCGCGGTCCCGGGGGTAACCTGCGAGGCATGCCGAACCGCTACGCCTACCTCGGCCCCGAGGGCACCTTCACCGAAGCCGCCCTGCGGGCGCTGCGGCCCGACGCCGCCGACGCCGCCCTGCTCCCCTGCCCGGGGGTGGACGCGGTCTTCGGCGCGGTGCGCCGCGGTGAGGCCGACGCCGGGGTGGTGCCCCTGGAGAACTCGGTGGAGGGCGGGGTGCCCACCACCATGGCCGAGCTGATCAACGGCGACCCCCTGCTGATCACCGCCGAGGTGGCGGTCCCGGTGGAGTTCACCCTGTTCGGCCGCCCGGGCGCGGCGGTCGGCGACGTCAAGCGGGTGGCCACCCACCCGCACGCGCTGGCCCAGTGCCGCCGCTGGCTGGCGGCGCACCTGCCGGACGCCGAGGCGCACACCGTCTCCTCCACCGCCGCAGCGGCGCAGTCGGTCGCCGAGGCCGGCTCGCCCTACGACGCGGCCATCTGCGCCCGCATCGCCGGAGAGCGCTACGGGCTGGCCGCCCTGGCCGCGGGCATCGGCGACCGGGCCGAGGCGGCCACCCGCTTCGTGCAGCTGTCCCGCCCCGGGCCGCCGCCCCCGCCGACCGGCGCCGACCGCACCTCGCTGGTCGCGTTCCTGTCCGACGACCACGCCGGCGCGCTGGCCGAGCTGCTCGACCAGTTCGCGGTGCGCGGGGTCAACCTGACCCGGCTGGAGTCCCGCCCCACCGGCGACGGGCTGGGCCGGTACTGCTTCTGCGTGGACGCCGACGGGCACGTCGCCGACGCGGCGGTCGGCGAGGCGCTGATGGGCCTGCGCCGCATCTGCACCGACGTGCGGTTCCTGGGCAGCTACCCGCGCGCGGACGAGTCCGCCGACCTGACGCCGTTCCTGCCGGCCCGCACCACCGAGGCCGACTTCCAGGAGGCGGCGCGGTGGCTGGAGGACATCCGCGCGGGCCGGGTCTGAAGAGACGGCGCCCCGGCCCGCGCGCCCGCGGTCAGGCCTGCGGCCCCACCGCGCGATCGGTGTGCATCGCGCGCATCAGCTCGGCGCGCACGGCGGCCTCCAGGGCCTCGTCGTCGGGGGCCACGGAGTCGAGCTGCTCCAGCGCGGCCAGGAGCTCGGCGGCGGTCATG
>NZ_ANAD01000141.1 GCF_000341245.1 Nocardiopsis halophila DSM 44494 | reverse complement strand
CCGGGGGGGGCGGCCCGGCCCCGCCGTCACCGGTAGAGACCCGGCTACCCGCGGCCTATGACGCGGATTCGGGGATTTTTTCCGCGCCGAGCATCGCGGCGCAGGCGGCGACCCCTTCGGCATGCGCCCTGACCCGGCGGTGGGACTGCCACGCCGCCCGGTCGAGTACGAACCGCTCCTCGGAGCGGGCGGTGCCCCGCACGGCGACGCGGTCCGCCCCGTCGGACCGGTAGCCCAGCCGCTCGGTGATCCTGCGCGAGGCGGCGCCGCCGTCCAGGACGGCGGTGCGCGCCGCCCGGGCGCCCAGGCCGGCGAAGGCCAGGTGCAGCACGGCCGCGCGCATCTCGGTGCCCAGCCCCCGGCCCTGGTGGGGCAGGCCCAGCCAGGAGCCGGTGGAGACCTCCCGCACCACGGCGAAGTCCGTGGCGGCGATCTCCTGGATGCCGACAGGGGACCCGTCCGCGAAGACGGTCAGCTGCAGTCTCCAGTCCTCGGGGCGCCACTCGGCCTGCGCCTTCCAGAAGTAGGTCAGGACGCTGCGGGCGCGCTCGGCCGGCGGGGCGTCGGTCCACGGTGTGCGGAAGGGCATGCGCTCCGGATCGTGCACGCCCCCGGCCGCCACCGAGGCGAGTGCGTCCAGCTCCTCCAGGTCCGGAAGGCGCAGTTCCAGCCGGGGCGTGGTGATCCGCAGGCCGTACAGGGGCCAGTTCGCCAGGTCCATCGCATGATCGTCGCACCGTCGGCGGACGGCGCGGCCGCCGGGGCGGTACCCTGCACACGTGATCGACCTCCGTGCTCTCCGAGACGACCCTGACCGCCTCCGCGCCTCGCAGCGGGCCCGCGGCGAAGACGACGCCGTCGTCGACCGCCTGCTGGAGCTGGACTCGGCCCGCCGATCGGCCCTGTCCCGCTTCGAGTCCCTGCGGGCCGAGCAGAAGAGCGTGGGCAAGTCGGTCTCCAAGGCCGCGCCCGAGGAGCGCGAGGAGCTGCTCGCCAAGGCCAAGGACCTGGCCGCGGACGTCAAGGAGGCCGACGCCGAGGCCGGGCGGCTGGCCGGGGAGCTCGACCGGGCGCTGGCCGGGGTCCCCAACATCGTGGAGGAGGGCGCGCCCGCGGGCGGCGTCGACGACTTCGTGGTGATGGAGGAGTCCGGAACCCCGCGCGAGTTCGACTTCACCCCCCGCGACCACCTGGAGCTGGGCGAGATGCTCGGCGCCATCGACACCGAGCGCGGCGCCAAGGTGTCGGGCGCGCGCTTCTACTTCCTCACCGGCCCGGGCGCCCGCCTGGAGCTGGGGCTGCTCAACATGGCCCTGCAGCGGGCCATCGCGGGCGGCTTCACCCCGATGGTGCCGCCGGTGCTGGTCAAGCCCGAGACCATGGAGGGCACCGGCTTCCTGGGGGAGCACTCCGACGAGGTGTACCACCTCGCGGCCGACGACCAGTACCTGGTGGGCACCTCCGAGGTGCCGTTGGCCGGGTACCACGCCGGGGAGATCCTGGAGTCGGGGTCCTTCCCGCTGCGCTACGCCGGGTGGTCCTCCTGCTTCCGCCGCGAGGCCGGCTCCTACGGCAAGGACACCCGCGGAATCATCCGGGTGCACCAGTTCAACAAGGTCGAGATGTTCGTCTACACCCGGCCTGAGGACGCCCACGAGGAGCACCTGCGGCTGCTCGCCCGGGAGCGGGAGATGCTCGACCTGCTGGAGCTGCCCTACCGGGTGGTGGACATCGCCGGCGCCGACCTGGGCACCAGCGCGGCGCGCAAGTACGACTGCGAGGCGTGGATCCCCACCCAGGGGCGCTACCGGGAGCTGACCTCCACCTCCAACTGCACCGAGTTCCAGGCCCGGCGGCTCGACGTCCGCTACCGGGACGAGGACGGCAAGCCGCGGTTCGCCGCCACTCTCAACGGGACGCTGGCCACCACCCGGTGGATCGTCGCGATCCTGGAGAACCACCAGCGCGCCGACGGGTCGGTCGTGGTGCCGGAGGCGCTGCGCCCCTACGTCGGCCTGGACGTGCTGGAGCCCGTGAAGGGCTGAGCGCCGGGGCGCGCGCAGCACACGCGGCACACGGCGGGCAGGAGAGGGGCCGGTCCCGCGGGACCGGCCCCTCTCGTCGTGCCTCCGTGCGCCTGGGTGCGCCTACAGGTAGGGACCCGATCCCGGGTTGGGCCCCTGCGCCTCCTGTCCCTGCGGCAGCGCCTTGCGCATGTTCTCCAGCTGGGCCCGGGCCGCCATCTGCTGGGCGAACAGGGTGGTCTGGATGCCGTGGAACAGGCCCTCCAGCCAGCCGACGAGCTGCGCCTGGGCGATGCGCAGCTCGGGCTCGCTCGGGGTGTTGCCGTCGGTGAAGGGCAGCGTCAGCCGCTCCAGCTCCTCCACCAGCTCCGGCGCCAGGCCGTCCTCCAGCTCTTTGACCGAGTTGGCGTGGATCTCCCGGAGGCGGTTGCGGCTGGCCTCGTCCAGCGGGGCGGCCTTCACCTCTTCGAGGAGCTGGCGGATCATGCTGCCGATGCGCATGACCTTGGCGGGCTGCTCCACCATCTCACTGAGCGGGCGCTGCTCCTCGCCCTCGCCGGACTCCGCCCCCTCGGCGCCGTCCTGGCCGCCTGCGCCGCCGGGCCCCACGATCAGCACCTGCGGCTGCTCCTCTTCGCTGAATCCGTTGTTCATCGCAAACCCTCACTCGCGGATGGTCGTACGCGGGGTGTGTCCCCCGGGGCCGGTGTCAGGCGGCGCCCCGGTGGTCGGCGGTGAGCACGATCTTGCCGACGTGGGCGCCGGACTCCATGATGCGGTGCGCCTCCGCCGCCTGGGGCAGCGGCAGGGTCCGGTCGACGATCGGCCGCACGGCGCCCTCCTCGACGAGCGGCCAGACGTGCTCGGCCACGCCCGCGACGATACCCGCCTTCTCCTCCACGGGGCGGGAGCGCAGCGTGGTCGCGTGCACCGACTGGCGCTTGACCAGCATCCGCCCCAGGTCCAGCTCGGCCTTGCGGCCGCCCATCAGGCCGATGACCACCAGGCGGCCGCCCACGTTCAGCGACCGCAGGTTGGGGTCGAGGTAGGAGGCGCCCATGATGTCGAGCACGACGTCGGCGCCCGCGCCGCCGGTCTCCTCCTTGACGCGGGCCGGGAAGTCCTCGGTGCGGTAGTCGATGACGGCGTCGGCGCCCAGCTCGCGGCAGCGCTCGGCCTTCTCCGGGCCGCCGACGGTGGTGACCACCCGGGCGCCCCGGGCGCGGGCCAGCTGGATCGCGAAGGTGCCGATGCCGCTTCCGCCGCCGTGGACCAGCAGGGTCTCGCCGGCGGCCAGGCCGCCCACCATGAACACGTTGGACCACACGGTCGCCGCGGCCTCGGGGAGCGCCGCGGCCTCCGCGAGGCCGATCCCCCGGGGCACGCGCAGCAGCTGGCCGGCGGGGACGGCCACCCGCTCGGCGTAGCCGCCGCCGGCGAGCAGGGCGCAGACCGGGTCGCCGACGGCGCGGCCCGTGCCCTCGGTGCCGGGGCCCAGGGCGGCGATGTGCCCGGAGCACTCCAGGCCGGGGTAGACGGGGGCGCCGGGGGGCGGCGGGTAGCTGCCCTGGCGCTGGTTGACGTCGGCCCGGTTGACCGCGCTCGCCGCGACGTCGACGAGGACCTCGCCCGGACCGGGGACCGGGTCGGGGACCTCGTTCCAGGACAGGACGTCGGGGGAGCCGGGCTCACTGATCTCGATCGCGCGCATGCAAGGAAAGCTACCCACCCCGGACGGGTGGTGGACAGCGCGGCGGAGCGTGATCTTCCGGCCCTCCGCAGGCCGCGCCCGCAGGGCGTCCGCCCGCGGGGATCCGGGCGGGGCGGGGGCGCGTCGAAGGGGGAGGGGGGCGAGACGGTGCGAACCACGGCTGCGGGAACCCCTGTCGTACAGGGGGAGGCGAGCGCGGATCGGGGCGCGCGCCGTGCCGCTGCCGCTGGGTTTTATCTTTGTTGACTGAGGTGAGAAAACCGACGACGCTGGGTGTCCGAATCGTCCGCTTCCTCTGACCCCCCGCGGGTCTCGGCCCCGGCGCTGCACATTCACGCCCCCTGAAACGCGTTTTGAGGAGAACCTCCGTGGCACAGAGAGATCACGACGGTCCGGAGCCCCGCACTCCGCGTCCGCCGGAGGACGGGCGTGACCATGGGGCGGGCGCCGTGCCGGGGGACGACGTCGACGGCCACGGCTGGTCGCCCGAGGAGGGGACCGGCCAGTGGTTCGGCGACGGGGGGATGCTCCCTCCCCCGCCGTACGCCCTCGACGGGGGCGCGCCGCCGCCCCCGCCCTACGCCGTTCCCGGCGGCGCGGGCCCCGAGGCGCCCGCGCCCGTGTACCCCGAGCCCGCGCCCGAGCCGCCCGCCGACCCGGCCCCCGAACCCGCGGCCGAAGCGCCCGCCCCGCAGGAGCCCTGGGCCCCCCACTCCCAGGGAGCTCCGCAGCCGCAGCCCGTGCAGGAGGCGCAGGACGCACAGGACGCGCAGGGCGCGCAGGGCGAACCGGAGGAGGCGGTCGCGGCGCAGGAGCCCGCTCCGCAGCCGGGGCCGCAGGCCGGGCCGCCCCCCGGCCCGGACTCCGCACCCGGCGATCGCGCACCGTTCAACGGCGGCGCCCCGGGGCCGCACCAGGCGCCGCAGAGCCCGTACACACAGCCGGTGCCGCCGAACGCGCCCCCGCACGCACCACCGAACGCGCCGAACAACCCGCGGCAGACCCCGCCTCCCGGGCCGCCGAGCAACGCGCCGCACGGTGCTCCGCCGCAGCGCCCCACCGCCCCGCCCGGTCCGCCCCAGGGCCCGCAGCAGGGCGCGCAGCGACCCGCCCCCCGGCCGGGCTCCCAGCAGGGGCCGCACCCGCAGGCACCGCAGGCACCGCGGGGGGCGCAGCCGCCGCGGCCGCCCCAGGGTCCGCACGCAGCGCCACCGCAGGGGCCTCCGGGCGGGCGCCCGCCGCAGGGGCCGCCCGGCCCCCCGCGTCCGCCGTACGGTCCGCCGCAGGGCGGCCCCGCTCAGCAGGGGCGCCCGCCCGCGCAGCCGCCCCACGGGCCGCACGGGCAGCAGCGGCCGCCGATGCCTCCTGGGCCTCAGCAGGGCCAGGGGGCGCCGCAAGGACCGCACGGGCAGCAAGGGCCCCAGGGGCAGGTGCCGCAGCACCCGCACCCGCAGGCGCCCCAGCACCCCCAGGCCCCGCAGGCGCAGGCCGCTCCGACGGCCCCGCCCGCGGAGTCCGCTCCGCCCGCGCCCGCGCCCGCGCCCGACGGCGCCGCGGGCACCGGAGCCGTGCCCGCGTTCGATAGGCGCGGCGGGGACGAGGTTCCCGAACCGGAGCAGCTTCCCCCGCTGGCCACGTCCGCCCCCGGTCCGGCGGAAGGCTCGGAAGGCGCGGAAACCGGTGTGCCCGGTTCCGAGACGGACGGGCCCGAGCGGACCGGGGAGGCGCCCGTGGCGGACGCCGCCCCCGAGGAGGCGGTGGCCGAGGAGGCGGAGGCGCCGCTCCCGGACCTGCCCGACGCGGCGCCGCTGCCCGACGACGACGGCAGCGAGCCCGAGACGACCGTGCGGTTCGAACCGGACGCCTCGGGCGCTCCGGATGCCACGGCCGCCGCGGCTTCTCCGGGCGTCCCGGAGCGGCCGGTGGACGAGCAGTGGAGCGAATTCCCGTCCGCCGCCCAGTCCGGCCAGGCACCCCGGGACCCGCGGGAGGGGACGCCCCCCGAGGTGTGGGCCGACGACGCGGCCGACAGGACCGTGGCCTCCGACCCCGGTCCGGTGGCCGCCCCTGGGCGTGAGGACGCGGTCGACGAGGTCGCCGGACCGGCTCCGGAAGGGGCGTTCGGGACGGGGCCTCAGTCGGCCCGTGCCCAGGAACCGGGTGCTCCGTCCGTCGTCGAAGGCGTTCATGAACAGTACGGTCAGCCGCAGCCCTGGGACGCCCAAGGGCGTCCGGCGGAGGACGCCTATGGAACCGGGCCGCAGGCGCCGGTTCACGGTGACGGTGTCGCCCAGGGGGCGGAAGGGGCGTACGAGCAGTATCAGCCGCCCGTGGGCGCCTACGGGACCGGTCCTCAGGCGCCTGTGCAGGGTGAGGCGTCGTATGGCGCTGTTCCCGACGGGGCCCAGCAGCGGGAGCAGGGTTTCGGAGCCGCTCCCGGAACGGCGGTCGGCCAGGAGCCGCAGGCTTATGGGTGGGGCCCTGAGCAGGGGCGGCCGCCCGTGGGCGCCTACGGGACGGGCCCTCAGGCGCCTGTGCAGGGTGAGGCGTCGTATGGCGGTGCTGGCGAGGGTGTGTACGGGCAGGATGATCCGTACGCTCCGGCCGGTGCCTACGGCACCGGCCCCCAGCCGCCTGTGCAGGGGGAGGCGCCTTACGGTGCTGCCCCCGACGGGGCCCAGCAGTGGGAGCAGGCATATCCCCAGGAGCAGGCGTACGGTCAGGCGCCCGTCGCCGGCCAGGAGCAGCCTGGGCAATGGGCGCCCCGACAGCCGTACGCGCCCGGTTATGGAGCGGCAGGCCAAGGCGGCCAGGCTCCCGCGTGGGGAGCCGAGCAGGGCCAGTCGTATGCCGGTGCTTATGGCACCGGGCCTCAGCAGGCGGCGCACCAGCAGCCTGGCCAGTGGGAGGCTCAGGCCGATCCGTACGCGCCTGCGGAGCAGGGCTACCCCGCCGCGGGTGCTTATGGCACCGGGCCTCAGCCCGTGCAGGACTACACCCAGCAGGGGCAGTGGGGCGCGCCTGCGCAGCAGGGTCCTCCCGCGTCGCCGTACGGCCCCTACACCGGGGCCCAGCAGCCCTACCAGCAGCCGCAGCAGGGTTACGCCGCCTACCCCGAGGTCGCGGGGCAGCAGCAGGCGGGGAGCGCCGAGGAACTCGACGCGGCCTCGCTGGTGCGCGGCGGGCCTCCCAGGCGCAAGCCCGGGAGGGGGTGGCGCCGCGCCGTGCACGCCGCCTCCTTCGGCCTGGTCAACCCGGGGGAGTCCGCGGACGAGAAGCGCCGCAACGAACTGGTGGCCCGCGCGCGTACGCACGTGGCCGGCGGCCACCACCGGGTGGCGGTACTCAGTCTGAAGGGCGGTGTCGGCAAGACGACCACGACCGTGGCGCTCGGGTCGATGCTCGCTTCGCTGCGCGGGGACCGCATCCTGGCGGTCGACGCCAACCCCGACCGGGGCACCCTCTCGGACAAGGTGCGCCTGGAGACCGCGGCCACCATCCGGGACCTGCTCAACGAGCGGCACACCATCACCCGGTACGCCGACATCCGCGGGTTCACCTCCCAGGCGCTGAGCCGGCTGGAGATCCTGGCCTCCGACCGCGATCCCGCGGTCTCCGAGGCCTTCAGCGAGAACGACTACCGCGAGGTCTCCCGCCTGCTGGAGCACTACTACTCCATCTGCATCACCGACTGCGGCACCGGTCTGCTGCACTCGGCGATGCGGGGCGTGCTGGGCCTGGCCGACCAGGTGGTCCTGGTCAGCTCGCCGTCCGTGGACGGGGCCCGCAGCGCCAGCGCCACCCTGGACTGGCTGGAGGCGCACGAGTACGGCTACCTGGTGCGCGGCGCCGTGGTCGTGCTGTCGATGGTGCGCACGAGCGGGAAGAGCAGCGTCGACCTGGACCGGTTGGAGCAGCACTTCGCCAGCCGCTGCCGGGCCGTGGTGCGGGTGCCCTGGGACCCCCACCTGGAGGAGGGCGCCGAGGTCGACCTGGACCGGTTGGCTCCGGGCACCCGTGACTCCTACCTGCGGCTCGGCGCCACGGTCGGCGAGGCCTTCGCCTGGCCCCGCTGACCGCCGGACCGCACGCCGCCCGGGCCGCCCGAACGATCGGGTGCCCGGGCGGCGTCGTCTTCTCACCTTGTCGTCTTGTCACCCGGTCGGGGTCATCTGCGGGTCTGCCGCCCGCAGGGGCCGACTCCCCGGCTCCGCCCCCATCGCGAGGGGCCGCCGCCCCGTGGTCCTGCCCCTGTCGCAAGGGCGGCCCCCGGTTCCCGGGGGCCAGAGGGCGGACTCCACGGGCTTGGAGAAGGACAGCGGCAAGACAGGTGAGACGAGGTGGGCCGTTCCCCGGGCCTGGTTGTCGACCGCAGGGATCTCGCAATCGGGGTGGGTGAAGCAGCAGCGACGACGAAGGCCGGCGGCCCGCACGGTAGCGCTGTCGGGCGGCGGGCCTCTAGGGGGCCGGGAACATCGGCA
>NZ_ANAD01000140.1 GCF_000341245.1 Nocardiopsis halophila DSM 44494 | reverse complement strand
CCCGGGGACTCCGGTCGGCTTCCGGGCCTCTGGCGGGCCGGACAGGGGGCGTGGTCGGGGGCGGTCGCTTCCCGTCCGTGCTCGCAGCGCCCCGCCCGGCCCGCGCTGGGCGCCCCTTGATCAGTGACCCCCTTGTGAACTGCGGGAATACGCACCGTCATAGGGTCAGGCGGGGGGAGGCGCGCTGATCGACGCCCTAGGGCGGCTCCTGGGTGCGATCCCGGCCAGACCAGAACGGGATTCGGTGCCGCCGTGCCCGTATTGCCCCTGTTCGTCCGCGCGCCGAGGGGGGCGGGGGCGGCGGAGGGGGGGGAAGGGGGCCCGGTCGTGCCGGGCCTGGTGTCGACGTCGGCCCCTTGTTGGCTACGCGGAGTGACCGAGGCGGCCGCAAAGGGGGCCGGTGTGCCGGC
>NZ_ANAD01000139.1 GCF_000341245.1 Nocardiopsis halophila DSM 44494 | reverse complement strand
TGCAATTGGGTGGCGATACCACCACTCACGATGCCCAGCCGCCGCCTGGTGCGCCCGGTATGCCCGGAACGCGAAAAGGAAGGGGCCCGCCAGGGCGGCAGGCCCCCGGCGGCCGACCTGCGACACCGGGGAGCCGCCCCGCTTCGTCGCCGCCTTCCCCCCTTTCGCCCCGGCGGCCCGGCACCCGGCCGGCAGGCGTGAGCGGGGTACCTGCCGTTCCGCCGCCACTGCTCACCGCCGGTACCGCCGGGGCCCCGCCGCCCGGCAGGCAGGCCGGAGCGGGGTACCTGCCGTTTCGTCGCCGCCCATCTCCCCGCACTCCGGCGGCCCGATGCCCGGCCGGGGCCCATGAGCGGGGTACCAGCCTGCGCCGTCGTCGCTGCTCATCGCCGGGACCGCGAGAGGCCCGGCGGCCGACCGGCAGGCCAGGGGAACCGCCCCTCCTGCTCGTCGCCGCCCCTCGTCCTGGCACCCGGACGGCCCGGTGCCCGGCTGGCAGCCGTGAGCGGGGCACCTGCTGTCCCGTCGTTGCTGCTGCTGTTGCCGGACCGCGAGGGGCCCGGCGGCCGACTGGCGCCCCTCGGGGAACCGCCGCGTTCCGTTGTTGCTGCCTTCCCTCTGGCACTCCGACCACCCGGTACCCGGCTGGCGGGCGTGAGTGGGGTACCTGCCGTTCGGTCGTCGCCTTCCGGTCCGGTCCCGGTCGGGGGGCTTCCGGGCAGCTCGTCCGGGTAGCTCGTGAGGATGGGGTGGTGTGGGTCACTCGTGGCGGGTATTCATGTCCATTATGTTGCTCGGTGTCTGAATCTGGAACAAGGTCGTAAAAGGTGTCGGCGTCGCGGCGAATGGGGGCCCAGACGTCGGCTCA
The DNA here is from genome assembly GCF_000341245.1 of Nocardiopsis halophila DSM 44494. Lineage (GTDB taxonomy): Bacteria > Actinomycetota > Actinomycetes > Streptosporangiales > Streptosporangiaceae > Nocardiopsis_A > Nocardiopsis_A halophila. The sequence goes on along the minus strand of NZ_ANAD01000139.1, from coordinate 11,937 downwards.
CGTCGTGTTACGGGTGGTGTTCCAGATCGCGGGAGGGGCGCAGCCGCAGGGTTTTCCGGGGTCGGGAGTCGGGCGGGTGAATTGCGCTCGTACGGAATGAATATTGTCCGCATCAGGGTCGGAGAGGTCGTATCGTGATCCCTGTTGCCGATCCGACCCCATGCGACCGAGGACTGCGATGTCTGAATTCTCCCCGACCGTCGCGGGCGCCTCCGGGGATGCGCCGGTGCTGGGCGAGGAACCCGACGCCGAACCGGGCGGTTTCCGCTCGGCCCACGTGTGGATCTCCGTCCTCCCCGCCCTGCTGGTCGCGCTCATCGGAACCGTCGCCATCGCGGCCCTGCTCACCGCGCCCCCCTCGGACATCACGGTGGCCGTCGTGCTCATCGCGGCCGGCGCCTGCACGGCGCTGGTGCTGGCCGGGGCCGTGCTGCTGGCCGAGCGCGCCACCTCCAGGGTCGACCAGGCCGCCGACGCCCTGCGTCGGCGCAGCGAGCGCACCCGCGGGGAGCTGGTCCGGCTGTCCGAGCGGATCGAACGCGGCGAGGACGTCCGGCCGGTCGCCGAACCCCGCCTCCCCTCCGGCGGTGACGCCTACGCCCTCCTGGCCCACGAGCAGCGCGCCGCCCTGACCGCCGCCTGGAACGCCGCCGTCCGCGCCCACCACGCCCACAGTGCCCGGTCCGGAAAGGGGACCGCCGAGGCGGCGCCGGCCCACCGGGACCCGGCCCCCAGCGGCGGCGTCCCCACCCCGAACCTGGGCACCGGGCAGCAGGTCGAGGTGTTCGTCAACGTCGCCCGCCGCATGCAGTCCCTGGTGCACCGCCAGATCGGCCTCCTCGACGAGCTGGAGGCCCAGGTGGAGGACCCGGACCTGCTCAAGGGCCTGTTCACCATCGACCACCTCGCCACCCGGATGCGCCGCCAGTCCGAGAGCCTGGCCGTCCTCGGCGGCGCCTCCTCCCGGCGGCGCTGGAGCCGCCCGGTCAACCTCTACGAGGTCCTGCGCTCGGCCGTGGCCGAGGTGGAGGACTACTCCCGGGTCAAGGTGGTCCCGCCCTCCGGCGGGACGCTGGCCGGGGGCGCCGTCGTGGACGTCATCCACCTCATCGCCGAGCTGGTGGAGAACGCCACCAAGTTCTCCCCGCCGCGTACCCGGGTGCTGCTGCGCACCGAGGAGGTCGGCGCGGGCATCGCGGTCGAGGTGGAGGACCGCGGCCTGGGCGTTCCGCCCGAGGAGCGGCGCCGGATGAACGAGCTGCTCGCCGACCCCGACCGGGTCGATATCGGCGAGCTGCTGCGCGACGGCCGCATCGGCCTGTTCGTGGTCGCCACCCTGGCCCGCAAGCACGGCGCCCGGGTGCAGCTGCAGCCCAGCGTCTACGGCGGCGCCCTGGCGGTGGTGGTCCTGCCGTCGGCGCTGCTGGGCACGGCCGACGAGCGGCCCCGGCGTCGGGCCGCGCCGACCGCGGAGCAGGAGCCCGCCGCGGTGCAGAACCCCGCGCCTGCGCCGAACATCTCCGCGGAGCGGCCCGCTCCGGCTGTGGCCCAGGCCCCGCCCCAGGCCCCTGTCCCTCCGCAGACTCCGGCGCCGCCCCGGGACGCGTCCCCGGGGCCGATGCCCTCCGCGCAGTCGGCGGTGGTCACCTCGGCCTTCGAGCGCGCGGGCGCGGCCCGACCGGCGCCGCCCCCGCCGCCCGCACCGCGGCCGGCCGCGACCGAGGGCGCCGAGGGCGCCGAGGGCACCGCGGTGCCGCCGGACAACTCCGCGCGGCCGCCGCTGCCCGAGCGGCGCGTCCAGGAGAACCTCGCCCCGGAACTGCGCCGCCCCGACCCGTCCCCCGGCCACGCCGACCAGCCCGGTCGGTCCGGACCGCCCGGGAACGCCGGTGGCCCCGGCGGCCCCGGCGGCGACGTGCCGTCGCTCGGCCTCATGGCCGCCTATCAGGGGGGCTTTCGCCGTGCCGAGCAGGAAGGCGGTGACGACGCCCCCAGCGCCTAGGGGCCTGACCCGGGGGAGAACGCCCCCAGCCGATCTTTCGAGTGATCCGTCCCCTTGAAAGTGAGTCCAACACGATGGTGAGCCCTGCGCCCCCGGGTCCGGAATCGGACCTCGCCTGGCTGCTGAGCGGCCTGGTCCAGCGCGTCCCGCACACCCGCAGCTCCGTCCTGCTGTCCTCGGACGGCCTCACCAAGGCCGCGCACGGCCTGGACCGAGAGGGAGCCGAGCAGCTCTCGGCGATCGCCTCCGGCCTGTTCTCCCTGGCCCGCGGGACCGGCGTGCGGTTCGGCGACGGCGACGCGGTCCGCCAGGTCGTCGTCGAGCTGGACACCACCCTGCTGTTCGTCGCCTCGGCCGGCTTCGGGTCGGTCCTGGCGGTGCTGGCCGACCGGGAGGCCGACGCCGGCGTGCTCGGCTACGAGATGTCCCAGCTCATCAAGAGCGTGCGGCCGTTCCTGGCCACCCCGGCACGGTCGGCCCCCGAGACCGCGGGCGGCCATGGCCGCTGACGACGAACCCCTCATCGACGAGGACGCCGGCCGCCTCGTCCGCCCCTACACCGTCAGCAACGGGCGCACCGCGCCCACCCGCAAGCTGGACCTGATGTCGCTGGTGGCCTCCACCGGCCGGGTGGGCCAGGGCGACCTGTCCCCCGAGTACGCCCGCACCCTGCGGCTGTGCAAGGGGCCCACCTCGGTGGCCGAGGTGGCCGCGCACCTGCGGCTGCCCGCCGCGGTCACCAAGGTCCTGCTGTCCGACCTGGTCGACGCCGGGGCCGTGGCCGCCCAGGCGCCCGGCCCCACCGCCGACCCCTCCGACGGACGCCTACTGGAGATCCTGCTCGATGGCCTACAGCGACGGCTCTGACCCGTTCCCGACCGCCGTCAAGGTCCTGGTCGCAGGCGGCTTCGGGGTCGGCAAGACCACCTTCATCGGCTCCGCCAGCGAGATCGAGCCGCTCAGCACCGAGGAGCTCATCACCGCCGCCAGCGCCGGCCACGACGACCTGCACGGGGTCGAGGACAAGACGACCACCACCGTGGCGTTCGACTTCGGCCGCATCACCATGGACCCCGGGCACGTGCTGTACCTGTTCGGGACCCCCGGGCAGGACCGCTTCTGGTTCATGTGGGACGAGCTGTCCAACGGGGCCCTGGGCGCGGTCGTGCTGGCCGACCCCCGGCGCCTTCAGGACTGCTTCGCGGCGGTGGACTTCTTCGAGCACCGCCGCATCCCCTTCCTGGTGGCGGTCAACGAGTTCGACGGCGCCTACCGCTACACCGACGGGGAGGTGCGCTCGGCCCTCAAGCTCGGCGAGGCGACCCCGGTGCTGATGTGCGACGCGCGCGACGCCCGATCGGCCACCGAGGTGCTCATCGGCCTGGTCCGCCACCTGATGTCCGCCCCCGCGTCCCCCTAGCACTGCGAACCCTGCGGAAATTGGAGTCCCCCGTGACCGACGCATCCGAAGGACACATCATCGTCCCCGAAGACCGGGAGGCCGCCGAACGCGTCGCGCGCTTGGAGGAGCTGGGCCTGGGCTCGGGGCCCGACGCCGAGTTCGACGCTTTCGCGCGCGAGCTGGCCCAGGCCGCCGGCGCCCAGTTCGCGATGGTCAACTTCATCAAGGAGGACCACCAGTACTTCGCCGGACTGTACGTCTCCGACAGCGCCCAGCGCGGAACGGTCCTGAGCACCGAGGCCAGCGCCGCCGACACCCCCGACCGGGTGATGGAGCGCGACCACGGCTACTGCCCGCACGTGGTGGCCCGCCGCCTGCCGCTGGTGCTGGACGACGTGTGCGACTACCCGCGGTTCGCGGGCAACCCGGTGGTGGACGAGATCGGTATCCGCTCCTACATGGGGGCGCCGCTGATCGACCGGGACGGCACCACCCTCGGCACGATCTGTGTGGTGGACCGGGAGGCCCGACCGTGGGGGCGACCGGGCCTGGAGCTGATCAAGGAGCGGGCCGCCGAGCTGATGGCGATGGTGCACCGGCGGGTGGGCCCCGAGCAGGCCGCGGCCGAATAGCGCCGCCGGGAGCGCGGTGCCCCGCACCGCGCTCCCCGTGTCGTCCACGGTGGCCGGGGGCCGTGGCGGTCCGCCGCCGTGTGCGCCCCCGGGCCAGGGACCGGAGCCCGGCGGCGTCGGTGCGGCAGGGGTGCGGCACCGGTGCGGCGCTCAGGCGGAGGCGTACTCCGGGGCGAACGGCGCGGCGAGCCGCTCCGACCACTGCCCCTTGGACGAGCCGAGGCCGAACTCGGCCAGGCGCAGCAGCTGGATGTCCGAGGTGCCGGCCGGGGCGAAGATGTGCTGGGCGTCGCGCACGTACCGCTCCAGCGGGCGGTCGGTGAACAGGCCGCAGGCGGCGTGCACCTCCATGGCGTTGCGGGCGCTGTCCAGAGAGCTCTCGACGTTGACGAGCTTGGCGTTCATCAGCTCGGCGTCGCAGGGCAGCCCGCGGTCGAGCAGGTGGACCGCGTGGTAGAGCGCGATGCGGGCGGTCATCAGCCGGGACTGCATCATCCCCAGCTTGATCTTGATGTTCGGCAGCTCGGCCAGCGGCTTGCCGTAGCGCTGCTGCTCGGACGCGTAGGCCAGGGTCTCCTCGACGATCGCCTGGTGGATGCCGAGCGAGACCGCGGCCAGGTTGGCACGGCCGTAGAGGACGCTTGAGGAGTAGGCGACGGGCAGGCCGTCCCCCTCGTCGCCGAGCCGGTTGGCCGCGGGCACCCGGCAGTCCTCGAACACCAGCTCCCCGAAGCTGAAGCCGTGCAGCCCCATGGAGGGCACGTGCTCGCCGAGGGAGAACCCGGGGCGGTCGGCCTCCACGAGGAACGCGGACAGGCCCTTGGACCCGGGCCCGGTGCGCACCACGACCCCGTGCAGGTCGCCGACGTGGCTGTTGCCGACGAACACCTTGCTGCCGTTGAGGACGTAGTCGTCGCCGTCGCGCACGGCGGTGGTGGCCATGCCCAGCACGTGGCCGCCGGACTCGGGCTCGGTGACGGCGATGGTGGGCAGGCAGGCGCCCGAGGCGATCTCGGGCAGCCAGGTCTTCTTCTGCCGGTCGTCGCCGAAGTGCACGATCTTGGCGACGCCCAGTTGCGAGGCCTGCGCCATGGCGCCCATGGCGCCGCTCACGCGCGAGAGCTCCTCGATGATGACGGTCTTGGCCAGGTGGCCCAGGCCCATTCCGCCGTGGTCGGTATCGATGGTCACGCCGATCCACCCCTGTTCGGCGATCTTGCGCGACAGTTCATATTGGACGGTCCGGGAGGCTTCCATCTCCGGTACAAGGGGGGCGACTTCGGCTTCTGCGAATGATCTGACTTCCTTTCGCAGGCGCTCATGCCGTTCGGATGTGAACGGTTCGACCAAGGGGATCTCCTCATGCGTGGATCGAAGGTGCGAAGGGGGTGCGCACAGCGGGAAGGCCTGAGCCCCAGTGGATCCAGGGTCTTCAGGCCCTACCGAGAGATCATCCTGATTTCCGTCGATGCCGAACACAAGGCCCCGGAGTCATTTCCGCATCCAGAGGCCCCCGTGAGAGGTATCACGTTTCGGTTGCGAAAAATTGCGGTACATGGACCAATTGTTGTCGCGAGAAATCCGGTGGACCTGCGTAAATCCGGTTCATGGAACGAGAAAGGCCCGCCCCCTGAAGGGGGCGGGCCCGGACTGCGGAGGGTGTGGGATTCGAACCCACGAAGCCCGGTCAAGGGCTTGATGCTTTTCAAGAGCATTGCACTAGGCCGCTATGCGAACCCTCCGTGGACACGGTGCCGGGCACCGGGCACCGCCCGGCGGCACGACCGCGCTCCGCGCTCATGCTAGCTCACGCTCCGCGCCTCAGGGGAGTCGGGAGCCGGGGACGCCGGGCGGGTGCGCGTGCTCCCCGTGTTCCCCCTGCTCCCCGTGGACGTGTGCGTCCCCTTCGGGGAATGGATCGTCGGGGCGTCCACGGGCGGTCCTTCCGCGATCGATTAAAAATGATGATCATATTCAATCGTGCGCCGTCCTGTCGCGCCCGCCGGCCGCTCCCCGCACCACCCCCCTTCCATCGCCCCCGCGGGGCGCGTCCCCGAGGCCTGTGAGCGGATTGCGCTCGGCCGCTACGGAACAACGGAACAAACGGAACGAACGCGAAGGCGGCGGCTCCGGAGTCCGCGCGCAGCGGACCATCGCGCTCGGGACCTGCGGGTCCGGAGTGCTCCGATCGACGCTCTCCGGCGCTCCGCGCCATCGTTGCGTCAGTTCCGCACAGCCAACGAAAACCTCGGTCGACGCTTCCGTCGGCGCTCAGGGGCGGGTGCCCGGGTCAGTCCGCGGCCGGCATCGTCGTGCGGTCCTCGAAGCACCAGGCCCACTCCTCGCCGGGTTCGGCGGATGCGGCGACCGGGTGGTCGTGGTCCGCGGCGTGGGCCGAGGCGTGCCGGGACGGCGAGGAGTCGCAGCAGCCCACATGGCCGCAGGTCAGGCAGGTGCGCAGGTGGACCCAGTCGCGTCTGCCCTCGCGCAGGCAGGCGGTGCACCCCGCCGAGCGGGGCAGCACGGGGCGGATGCCGGGGGCGTGCGGGCACGCGGCCTGCGGATCGGGACGGAAGTCCACCACCGTGTCGGTCGCCGGGCGGTCCCCCGGCGCGGCCGGCGCCGTCCCCAGGCGCCGCAGCACCGTCGCGCACACCCGGTCGGCGACCGAGGCCGGGGCGTCCACCACGCGGTCGGCCCCGGCCCGGGCCAGGGCGCGCGGGTCCGGGACGTCGACCGGGCACACCGCGATGGGGGCGTCGGGGGCGGCGCGGGCGATCACCGCGGCGATGGCGGCCGCCTCCTCCCCGTCGTTCTCGCAGATCAGCACGAGCCGGGCGGAGCGCAGCCCCGCCTGTTCCAGCACGTTGCGCTTGACCGGGTCGCCGCGCACCACGCGGTACCCGGCGGCCTCGGCCTCGGCCGCCAGGTCCGGGCCCAGGGTGGTCACCGACACCGGGACCCCGCGCGCCCGCAGGGCGGCCGCCACCTCCCGGGCGACCGGACCCCAGCCGGAGATCAGCACCGGGTCCTCCTCGGCGCAGGCCGCGGGGTCCTTCTTGGCCGCCGGGGACGGGGCCGGAGCGGCGCCGCGGCGCGGGCCCAGCACCCGGCCCAGGCGGTCGCCGAGCGCGGCCAGCGCCGGGGTCGCCACCATCAGCACCACCGTCACCGAGATGAGCACCTGCTCACCGCGGTCGCCCAGCGCGGCGAAGTCCAGCCCTGCGTCGTGCCCGGCCCGCTGCAGCACGAAGGAGAACTCGCCGATCTGGGCCAGCATGAGCCCGCCCGCGACCGCCGTGGGCGCGCCGAGGCGCAGCGCCGCCAGGGCGACGGCCCCGGTGACCGCCTTGACGGCGACCACGCCCAGGGCGATCAGCCCGATCAGCCACCACAGCTCGGCCAGCGCGCGCAGGTCCAGCAGCATCCCGATGGAGACGAAGAACAGCGCGCTGAAGACGATCTGCAGCGGCAGCACCTCGCCCAGCGCGTGCTGGCCGTGCCGGGACTCGCTGACCACCAGCCCGGCCAGGAAGGCCCCCAGCGCCACGCTCACCCCGGCCAGCGAGGTCACGAACGCGGTGCCGATGCCCAGCGCCACCACGGTGAGCAGGAAGACCTCCGGCGAGCAGGCCCGGGCCACCGCCTCCAGCAGGGGCGGCATCACCTTGCGGGCCACCACCAGCACCACCGCCAGCACGGCGGCCGCCGTGCCCAGCGCCCGGGCGATCTCCCCCGGGCCGCCGCCCTCTCCGGCCAGCAGCGGCAGGAACAGCACCATGAGCACCACGGCCAGGTCCTGGAAGATCAGTACCGCCACCCCGGCCTGGCCGACCGGACGGGTGGTGTCCCCGCGCGAGGCCAGGACCTTGAGCACGATCGCCGTGGAGGAGAGCGCGACCAGCAGCCCGGTGAAGACCGCGGCCCGCCAGCCGGCGCCGAACAGGGCGGCGGCGCCGGCGGTGACGCCCGCCGCCAGGGCGACCTGGAGCCCGCCGCCGACCAGGACGTAGCGCTTGATGGCGGCCAGCCGCTCCAGGGAGAACTCGATGCCGATGGTGTAGAGCAGCAGGATGACCCCGATGTCGGCGGCGTCCTCCACCACCCGGGTGCTGTCCACCAGGCCCAGCTGGTACGGGCCGATCAGCACCCCGGCGAGCAGGAAGCCCACGATGGGCACCACCCGCAGCCGGGTGGAGGCGTATCCGATGCCCGCCGCCGCGCACAGCAGCACGGTCAGCGGCATCAGGTACTCGGGCACGCTCTCGCCCGCCGCCAGGTGCATGGTGACCCCCCCGTCCACAGGTCCGGGCGTACGGCGCCCGGAACCGCACCGACATTAAGCCCTGGAGCGGGCGCCGGGGCAAGGAGGTGCGCCGGGGGACTGGCCCCCGGGTATTACTCGCAAGTAACATTTGGGTCCATGACACCGAGCAACGCCGAGACGGCGGAGACGATCAAGGCCGGATTCCTGGCCAGCGTGCCCTTCGTGCGCACCCTGGGGCTGCGCTTCGAGGAGCTGGAGCCCGGCCGCTGCGTGATGCGGCTGCCCGAGGAGCCCGCGCACCACAACCACATCGGCGGCCCGCACGCCGGCGCGATGTTCACCCTGGCCGAGTCGGCCTCCGGGGCCATCATCCTGAGCACCTTCGGCGACCAGCTGGACCGGGCCGTGCCGCTGCCCACCACCGCCACCAGCACCTACGAGAAGATCGCGATGGGCGAGATGACCGCCGAGGCCCGGCTCGGGCGCCCGCGCGAGGAGGTCGTCGCCGAGCTGGACGCCGGCGGGCGCCCGGAGTTCCCCGTCGAGGTCGAGCTGCGCACCGCGGACGGCACGGTGACCGGCCACGTCACCGTCGTGTGGACGCTCAAGCCCGACCGCAAGGGGGAGTGAGCCGGCCGCGGCACGCTTCCGCGGAACGCCCGGGGGAACGACCCGGGGCGAGGGCGCGGCCGGGGGACTGTCGGCGCCGCCGAGTACGGTGACGGCAGTTCCGGCCCGGCGCGGGCCGTGAGGCGACTCCCAGGAGGTCTGCCGGTGAGGGTGCGAGCCGACCGAGACGCGTTCGCCGACGCCGTGGCCTGGACAGCCCGGGCCCTTCCGCTGCGGCCCGCGATGCCGGTGCTGGCGGGCATGCGCATGGAGGCCGCCGCAGGCGGGCTGCGGCTGTCCGGTTTCGACTACGAGGTCTCGGCCCGGGCGCGGGTGGAGGCCGAGGTCGAGCAGGAGGGGGCGGTCCTGGTCTCCGGCCGGCTGCTGGCCGAGATCGCCCGGAGCCTGCCCGCCCGCCCGGTGCAGGTGGAGGCCGACGGCGGCCGGGCGCTGATCACCTGCGGCCCGGCCCGGTTCACCCTGGTCACCCTGCCGCTGGAGGACCACCCGCTGCTGCCCGAGATGCCGCCGCCGGCGGGCTCGCTGCCCGGCGAGGCGTTCGCGGCGGCGGTGCGCCAGGTGGTCCCGGCCGCCGGGCGGGACGACACCCTGCCCATGCTCACCGGGGTGCACCTGGACTTCGGGGCCGACACCCTCGCGCTGGCCGCCACCGACCGGTACCGGATCGCCGTGCGCCGCATGCCGTGGCGGTCCGAGCACCCGGACGCCCCCGCGTCGGCGCTGGTCCCCGCGCGCACCCTGAGCGACCTGGCCCGCACCCTGGACCCGGCCGCCGAGGTGGGGGTGTTCCTCACGGGGCGGGGCGCCTCGGGCGGCGAGGGGATGATCGGCTTCGAGAGCGGCGGCCGGAGCAGCACCACCCGCCTCATCGACAGCGACTTCGTCCCCTATGAGAAGCGCTTCGGGGCCGAGCCCTCGGCCCGCGCCGAGGTGCCGCTCGCGCCGTTCGTCGAGGCGGTCAAGCGGGTCGCCCTGGTGGCGGACCGCTCGTCACCGGTCCGCATCTCCTTCGCGCCGGACCGGGCCGGTTCCGGGGCCGAGGCGGTGCTGGAGGCCGGCTCGGGCGAGGACGCCCAGGCCGCCGAGGCGCTGGCGGTGGACTACACGGGCGAGCCGATGCGCGTCGCCTTCGCGCCCGGCTACCTGCTCGACGGCCTGGCCGGGGTCACCACCGCGCGGGCGCGCATGGACATGACCGGGCCCACCCGGCCCGTGGTGATCAGCGACGTGCCGGAGGCTCCTGAGGCCCCTGAGGCGGAGCGCCGACTGCCGGAGTTCCGCTACCTGGTGATGCCGCTGCGCGTGGCCTGAGCCACGGCGCAGCGGCCTCCCGGGGCCTCCCCGGAGACGACTTCGGCCCCCTTGGGCGACTCGACGAGTCGCCCAAGGGGGCCGAAGCTCAGCGGACGGCACGGCCTCGCTCGGGACGGTGGGCCCGGGGAGCCGATCGCCCCACGTGTCCCCGCGCCGGGGTTCCGGCTGCCGGTGGCGTCCGCCGCGATGATCAGGCTGAGGAGATCAGGGGCGGCACGACCGGGAGGTCACGCGGAGCGGCGAGCGACCTTGCCGCTCTTCAGGCACGACGTGCAGACCTTGAGGCGCTGAGGGGCGCCGTCGACAACGGTCCGGACCGTCTGGATGTTCGGAAGGATCATGCGGTTCGAACGGCCCTTGATCCGGCGGTGCATCGCATTCTTACCGAGCCGCGAAACCCGCCGACCGAAGGTCGGGCCCTTCTCGCACACGTCGCAACGCTTGGACATCATTCACTCCGTATCGGTATGCATCCCTGATGAATCGGCTCCGGCCCGGGCCGGAACTCAGCGATCCGGGTATGTCGACTCGACGTTACTCCGAGCCAAGGCGACTACTCACGCGTGAGTCTGGTCGACAAGGCCGCTGCCGTACCGGACGTCCCCTGCAGGATCGTCCAGCATAGCGCCAGCGAGACCAGGCCCGCGCAGCTCCCGCCTCAACCGACGCTCCAGGTGGCCGATACAGAGTATGCTAGTGGGGCCTGCTCCGGTGCCAAGCCAGAGCTCATCGGCCCTAGCGTACCACCGAGCCGGGCGCACCCCCGCATCGCAGGCCGGACGCCGGAAGGCGCAGGCGGTCCCGCCCCGCGCACCCCGGAGTGGAAGTGTGAGGGAGATCGCATTCCGGTCCGCCGTTCTTCCCCCGCGATCTCCGAGCGCGATTCCCCGCTTCTGCGGCCGGGGTGAAGAAAAAGGCGGGTCGGATTATCGGAATCCGAATGCCGCCCCCACGGCGGGCGTTCTCGGAAACACACCCGACTCGGTGCCGGGTCGGTGCCTGTGACGGATTCCCTTCCCGTGCACGGGTCTAGGCCGGGCCGTGCCCGACCAGAGCGACCAGGCCCTCGATGAGGGGGGCGGGGTCGAGGTCCGGGTCGAGCATCCGCTGGAGCAGGAAGCCGTCCAACGCCGCTGTGACGGTCACTGCCGCCGGGATCGGATGTGCGACCCCGCGCTCGGCGAACCAGTCGGTCAGCCACCGCCGCAGTTGGGCCAGGGAGGCCGCGATCTCGGAGCGCAGCCGTTCGTCCCGGCTCGCCGCGACGAGGGATTCGTAGAGGAGCTGGAGTTGCGGATCCCGCGAGTCGCCGGAGCACAGCCCGTGGAGCATGGATTCGACGGCCTCGAGGGGATCCTCCTGTGCCAGGGCACCGCCGATCCGGTCGAGGAAGAAGGTCCGGATCTTGCGTACTGCCGCGATGCGCCGGAGTTCGTCGATGCTCTCCACGTGGTAGTGGATCACGCCCGTGTTCACGCCCGCGCGTTCGGCGACCCGCCGGCTGCTCACGCCGCCCCACCCCACCTCGGGGATGAGGGAGGCCGCGGCCTCGATGATCCTCTCTCGCGTGCTCGTCCGAGGACGGGGGGCGCCGTTCACAGCAGCATCCCCCGGATCGCGATCACGGCGCCCACGCCGGCCGACGCCAGTGCGACGGCTTCGAGGACGAGCAACTGCACCGGCGGCGGGG